>JAISXJ010000081.1 GCA_031270565.1 Prevotellaceae bacterium | reverse complement strand
CTTAAAACTCAAACTGTATGTCATTTATAATGACGGCAACGCCGACAGAGCCATTGAACTGAACACATCTCTTCAGGACTGTGCCTGCTGTGGCGCCAAGGTGTCATCCACCGAGTGGCTGGACTTTATGTGCCACAACCTTGGCGCTGATGAAGCGGCAGACCCGTTTACGCCTTCGGCGGCAAATCACGGCGCAAAATACAAATGGGGCGTTAAGACAGTGGCTTTAACACAGGCGCAAGACCAAGATCCGGCGTACGATTCGGGTATAACAGACTGGACAAACATTACACCGCCTCCCGGCACAACTGGCATTAACTGGCTGAGTACCGACAATCCCTGCCCTCCCGGTTGGCGCGTGCCTACAATCGAAGAATGGCAAAGCGTGATTGACAATAATGACGAATACCGCACTGATAACGGCACGAGCTGGACCGTAGCCAACGCTACACAATCCTGGTCTGCCAGCAATACAGATTTCGACAACGGTATTAAATTCGGCGACGCATTGGTTTTGCCCGCTGCCGGCTACCGGAGCCACAGCAATGGCTCGTTGAGCAACCGTGGCCAAAACGGCGACTACTGGAGCTCTACTGCTAATACAAGTAAGGGTCGCCGCCTGTACATCCTCGGCAATGACCATGGCGCGGACGCCAACGACGGCGGCTATCGGTCTTACGGCTTCAGTGTGCGTTGCGTGGCGGAATAAGCCTCCGCATCCAGACCAAACAAAAAGCCTCCGGTGATGGGGGCTTTTGCTTTGTCTTAATGTAGCAGGATGCTGCGCCAGCGGGCAAAGCAATTTTACAGTTTTTCCGCTAACAGTCGCTCAAGTTGCTCCGGCGTGATGTTCAGCATAAATTCTCCGTCCACTGCCACAGAAATTGTGCCGGTCTCCTCTGAGACAATAATAGCCACAGCATCAATGCGTTCCGAAACGCCAAGCGCCGCACGGTGTCGCAGCCCCAGATGACGCGGAATTTCGGGATTACGTGACACCGGCAGGATGGCGCTCACCGCCACAATCCGGTTATCCACAACAATCATAGCGCCGTCGTGCAGTGGACTGTTTTTGAAAAACACATTTTCAATTAAACGGGTATTCAGTTCGGCATTGATGGTCTCTCCCGTATCAATAAACTCCGATAAATCGGCTTGTCTTCCAACAATTATCAGAGCGCCGGTTTTGGTACGCGCCAAATTTCTGCAAGCCAGCACAATTTTCATAATCGGGAACGAAATGGATTCCGTACCCTTTTTTGCCCGCATTTTCGACAGCAGTTTTGTCCATATTCGCCATGATTTACTCGACCCCAAACGTGCAAAAGAGCGTCGAATTTCTGCCTGAAAAATCACGATTAGCGCAATAGCGCCCACATTGAACACGCCATCAAAAATAGCGCCCAGCAATTCCATGTGAAACAAATGCGTAACCACAAACCACATCACAACAAATACAATAATGCCGACAAATATATTTGTTGCTCCGGTGCCTTTAACTAATCTGTAACACTGATACATCAGCAACGCCACCAGAATAATATCAATCAAATCTTTAATTCCAAACCCAAAATTCATAATATATTTTCTTTATAATTAGCTGTTATCCGTGTTTTAAGCCCACATCATTTTTTGTGTAATTTTAATAGCCTCCACCGCCTGCCGCACATCGTGCACCCGAAGGATATTTGCTCCGTGAAGCAATGCCAGCGTATTGACCACCGTTGTTCCGTTGAGCGCCTCCGACGGCTCGCAATCCAGCAATTTGCATACCATTGATTTACGCGAAACACCTGCCAGTATCGGCATTTTAAAACGGTCGAAGACGGACAAATATTTCAACAGTTCATAATTTTGATCCATTGTTTTTGCGAATCCGAATCCGGGGTCAATAATTATATCCGAAGTAAATCCGAGCTGTCGCAACAGTGTTATTTTTTCGGAGAAATAGACAAGCATATCTCCAATCAGATTATCATACTGCGTAAACTGCTGCATGGTTTGCGGAGTGCCGCGCGTGTGCATCAGGATGTATGGCACGTTAAGTTTGGCGACAGTCGGCAGCAGATTATCATCCAGCGTTCCGCCCGAAATATCGTTGATAATATCCACGTCAAACTCTTTGACGGCACATTCTGCCACTGATGCTCGAAAGGTATCCACCGAGATGACTGTCTGCGGGAAACGTTGCCGAATGACGGTCAAAGCCTCTTTAATCCGCTCCCACTCAACGTCTGGCGTTACAAATTCTGCGCCCGGACGTGTGGAGTATCCCCCCAAATCAATGATGTCTGCACCCTCTTTTAGTGCTGTTTCAACGGCATCAATCAGGGCATACTCTCCGACGCACCGGCTTGCGGCAAAGAAAGAATCCGGCGTACAATTAATAATTGCCATCACCAGTGGAGAAGAAAAATCAATAATTTTTCCGCGCAATAAAATATTTGGCATTTTTTTCACGTTATGCAAGAAAGTTAGGCAGTTAGCTTCAATCAACAAAGCGTCTGCTACGAATAAAATAAATGTGTTATAAAATCGGTCTATGAATTTAGTCGTATCCGTATGAACACTGCGGCAAAAGTAAAACTAATAATTTGCTTTTCCATATTCTTTTATAAAAAAAGTATGTCAAAAAATTTCATTCATCCAAAGAATTTTATGTATCTTTGCGGTCGCAATTTACGTTGTTGTGGCGGCAGAGTGGAATCAGTAAGATTTTAATGAACATAACTGCCTGAAAGATACAGATATTACAAGTTTGAAATACCAGAGTGAATGTTTCATTCAAAAAGAAAAAATAGAACATATAAAATTATAAACCTATGAAAGTAACAAAAAAAGTTCTCGGATTTCTTATTTTGGCAGTCATCGTTGGCGCCTGTCAGCAGAAATCAAATGTCGGATTATCTCAATCCGAAAAAACAGGATGGAAGTATAACTCTCCCAGAAGTGGCTTTTTCAATGTAAAGAGTAAATATGATGGAAAAGTGCCGCCGGGGACGGTTTATATTTCAACGATGGCTTCAGTAAGAGGTCAGAACGAAGACCCCGTGTCAAGTCTGAAGAATGATTTGAAGCGGCGTGTCGGTGTCAGCGGTTATTTTTTGGATGAATTTGAGGTTACAAATATCAACTGGCGCGAATATGAGGCATGGATGCGAGGCGTGTATCGTCATGACCCGCGCAAGATTCTTCTGGCAATGCCTGATGAAACCGTTTGGCGGGAAGAGTTGGCTTATAACGAGCCTTTTGTGTTGAATTATTACAGCCACGTGGCATACGGATTCTATCCTGTGGTCGGTGTCTCTTGGCAACAGGCTATGGATTATTGTACATGGCGTACCGATCGTGTCAACGAGCGTATTTTAATTGACAGAAAAATTATTGAATTCAACGACTTGGAGACCATCAATGCCAATATTGAGAATGTCGATGAATCGGAATACAGTTCATTCATCTTCTCAACAGCACATAAAAATGACTATTTGCGTGCCTACAACGGTGATGAAGATCCCGGAATTGACCTTGACGGTGTTATCTTTGATGCGGAATTTCGTTTGCCAACTGAGGCTGAGTGGGAATATGCCGCCTATGGCATTATTCCCATCAAAAGCAATGTCGAAGAGGGACATACCTATCCATGGAGCGGGTCGCAGTTGCGTCGAATGGACAATAAAAAAACACAGGGACGTTTCTATGCTAACTTTAAGCGCAGAGAGGGCGACCTGATTGGTAATGAGATAAATAATACGCTTACTGTGCCTGTTGACTTTTTCCCTCCAAATGAATATGGTCTCTACAACATGGCGGGTAACGTAAACGAATGGGTTTTGGACGTATATCGCGCTACGTCAAATGAACTGGTAAACGACATGAACTCTTTTCGTGGGAATGTATATCCATCCGATTCTGCATACGCCGAACATATTTTGCGTCGGCTGCCCCCTATGGAAGAGGAGCAACGTGACAGTATGCGTAATATGTTGATACTTGAAAAGAAATTCAAAGTCTCCGGGCGCGACGTACGTAATTTCAGAGATGGCGATCTCGCCTCCTCCCTAAGGGACTCTGTGCTTGTCTATAATGACGCTACGCCGATTGAGAAGGCAAATATGATATCTGATAATGCACGCGTCTATAAAGGCGGTTCGTGGAAAGACCGCGTTTTATGGCTCAATCCGTCTAAAAGACGTTGGCTTGACCAAAATGGACGGGCTAACGATATCGGCTTCCGCTGTGCTATGAGCGCTGTTGGAAACACAAAAGCAAACAACTATTAAGAAAAAGTAGTTTTCAATTTTCAAAGGATAATTTTCAATGTTCAAGGCGCGTTACTCGTGATGAGTTGCGTGCCTTGTTTTTTTACGCCATAATAATGTTCCGCAAAATGGCAGATTCTGCCGGTTGCCTTGTTAACATAAAAAAACTGAGAGTGTTTCATCGAACACTCTCAGCATTTTTAAGACATTGATTTATACCTTTATTCTTTGATAATCTTGTTGACCGTTCTACCATTTTCGGTCTGCAAGGCAACCAGATATACGCCCTTTGCCCATGAAGAAACCGGTATATTTTCTTTGACAGACAGTTTGTTTTTGACATAAATGATTTGTCCCTGCAGGTTGAAAACCGTCAATGCAGCATCTTCGGCGCCCGTGATGCTCAAAATGTCAACAACAGGATTGGGATAAAGCAACATACTGTTTACCGCTACAAGATCTATTTCCGTTCCCGATAAAGCGACAATCCGGAAAGTATCGGACGCTATCGTTGACCAGCTGCCAAGAGCATCCCTGAATTGAATGTGGAACAGATGTTCTTCGCCTTCCGCAAATGTATCGGGTAAAGTGTACCATTCATCCAGTTCGTATGGATTAACGGCTACGTTTAAAAGGGTAAATACGTGGTCATCAAACTGATTGTCGTACCAGTAACGGTAAGCTTCAATCTTATTTCCGCCTTCGGGAGCGATGCCGTTAATGTAAAATCCCTGCGTATGCGTTACGCTCCAGTGATTGTATGCATCTTTGGCGCGAATCGAAACCGTATGGAAGCCTTCGGAAAGAGCGGTTGTCTCAAAAAGATTATCTACCGTAACAATCTTACCGGAAGTTTCTTTTACAGTGCGTGCTGCAAATTCGTCATTAAACCAGTATTCATACAGGATTGTTTCGTTCTCTCCGGTCGTTTCGCCTATCTTGTAAAACAACTGGCTGTGTACCGGACTGTATCGCCCCAGATTGTCGAGCGCACGAATATGCAATACGTGCAGACCTTCGCCAAGCGACTGGAAATCCAGTTCGTTCACCGTAGCCGACTGACCGGACAAAGTCCCCTGTCGTTTGCCGGCAAAATCGGCATCCGTCCAGTACTCGTAAGCCGTCATTGTCAAAGATGGATCGCTTTCCGGTAATTTGTAAAATAACTGGCTGTGTACCGAACTGTATTGCCCCAGATTGTCGAGCACACGAATATGCAATATGTGCAGACCTTCGCCAAGCGACTGGAAATCCAGTTCGTTCACCGTAGCCGACTGACCGGACAAAGTTCCCTGCCGTTTGCCGGCAAAATCGGCATCTGTCCAGTATTCGTAAGCCGTCATTGCCGCGGGCTGTAGGCTTTCCGGTAACTTGTAAAACAGCTGGCTATGCACAATACTCCAGTTT
>JAISXJ010000046.1 GCA_031270565.1 Prevotellaceae bacterium | reverse complement strand
AACCCGTAGGGTTGAACTAAATGATAATTCAACCCATACGGGTTGATGTTCAGCGTATTGCGATGTCCATAAGTTGCACTTACGGTTATTCACATAACGCCCTAACGGGCAAAAAAACGACTTCCCAGACTGCCTGAATTGAAAATCGGCGAAGCCAAAGGCAGTGACACTAATAACTAAACTCTAAAAACTACACTCTGAAAACTTATATGTCCCACTGTTCGAGCGAGGCAGTCAGGTCGTCAAATGATTTGATTTTGGCGCTTTTCCTTGCGCAGTCTATCTGTTCGGCGATAGCTCTGTCATAAGACTCCGACGGTACGGCGCGGATTACCCCAACCGCCACAGGAAGCGCTCCCTGCATAGCTGCCAGTTTCAAATGCAGCGTGCAATCCGTCTCTGTGGCGTCGTGTACGAGCAGGTCGGCTTCGGTGATGCCGTCCTCTCCAATGGTTACCGCCTTGATGTTCCAACCGTCAAGCAACAAGCCTTTGTCGCGATTCTTGCCAAAAATCATCGGTTCGCCATGCCTGAGAACAATCATTCTGTCGGCACGCTCCTCCTTGTTCCCCAAAACGGCATGCGTACCGTTATTGAAAATGACACAATTCACCAGACATTCTATTACCGCCGTTCCACAATGCCCGTCAGCTGCCACCATTACGGCTCTGGATGTTTCCAAATCGACATCCAGCGTGCGTGCAAAGAACGTCCCGCCGGCACCCATCAGCAATGCCGCCACATTGAAAGGACTTTCCACCGTCCCCGCCGGCGCGGATTTGCAGACAAATCCCTTAGGCGATGTGGGCGAATACTGCCCCTTTGTAAGTCCGTAAATACGGTTATTAAAAAGTAATACATTAATGTCCACATTGCGCCGGAGGCTGTGAATAAAGTGGTTTCCCCCGATTGCCAGACAGTCGCCATCGCCCGTGATTTGCCAGACGTGCAGCGCAGGATTGGCGGTTTTAATCCCCGTAGCAATGGCAGCTCCCCGCCCGTGAATGGAATGAAATCCGTAAGCGCTCGTATAGTAGGGCAGACGCGAAGAGCATCCGATGCCCGATACAATGGCAACCTGATAGGGCGGAATACCTATTTCCGCCAGCGCCTTTTGCAATGAGTTTAAGATGGCATGGTCGCCGCATCCGGGACACCATTTGACCATCTGACTGCTTTTAAAATCTTTATTTGAATAAACCATTATTGCCGTTTTACATGTATGAAGATATGTTGTCAACAAGTTCCGCTACGGAAAAAGGCTGTCCCTCTACCTTGTTATATTGCGACAGCTGAATACCGTCAATCTTTGCCCGCAGCCATGCAGCGAGCTGTCCGCTGTTCAGTTCACAGACCACCACCTTTTTATAACGGCGTAGAATGGTTTCGGTATCTTTCGGTAACGGATTAATATAATTGAAATGCACCCACGCCACAGGTTTTTGGCAGCTGTTCAGAGAGTTTACGGCAGCCTTAATATGCCCGCAGGTACTTCCCCAGCTCACCACCAGCAGTTCGGCGTTAACGTCTCCCTCTACCGTCAGCTGCGGCAGATGTTCGGCGATTTGTGCGATTTTGGCTTCGCGCGTAGCGACCATCAGGGCGTGATTCTTGCCATCGGTGGATATTTCGGCGGTGAGATAGTCCTTTTCCAGTCCGCCGTCCCGATGCGCAAAGCCATCCATCCCCGGAAAAGACCAGTAACGCACCTTTGTTTCCTGATTGCGGGTAACGGAGTTGAAACCGTCGCGCTGCGCTTCGGTGGCAATATGTGGGTGAATGTCCGGCAAATCGGCAAGCTTCGGCAGCTTCCACAGCGAAGAACCGTTGCCTACAAAGGCATCGCTCAGGAGAATCACCGGCGTCATATTTTCCAGAGCAATCTTACATGCCATATAGGCATAATGAAAACAGTCATCGGGAGCGCTCGGCGCCATCACCACTATCGGACATTCGCCATTGCGCCCGTAGAGCGCCTGTTGCAGGTCAGTCTGTTCGGTCTTGGTAGGCAAACCGGTGGACGGTCCGCCACGCATAACATTGATGATTACCAGCGGCAGTTCCGCCATTACCGCCAAGCCTATCGCCTCCGATTTCAGGGATATGCCGGGACCTGATGTGGATGTCGCCGCCAGATTGCCTGCAAATGATGCTCCGATAGCCATACATATTCCGGCAATCTCATCCTCCGCCTGAAGCGACTTTACGCCGAGGTCCTTACGCATAGCCAACTCCTGTAAAATATCGGTGGCAGGGGTTATCGGGTAACTGCCCAGAAAGAGGCTGCGCCCCGACTTCTGCGCAGCGGCAATCAAGCCAAAGGCAGTGGCTCTGTTACCGCTGATAATGGTATAACGTCCCGCCTGTAAAGAGACAGCCCTGTCGATGTGAAAGGGCGAGATAGTCAGATGAAGATTATGTCCGTAGTTGTAACCGTCGGTCATGACTTTGATATTGGCTTTGACAACATCGGGTTTTTTGCCGAATTTCCTATCCAGAAAATGAATTGCCTGCTCCAAAGGACGGTCGAACAGCCAGCATATCAGCCCCAGAGCAAACATATTCTTAGACCGGAGCGCCGTTTTGTTGTCCGGACTGAATCCTTCGAGACTTTTAAGCGTCAGTTCCGAGAACGGCACGGGCAAAAGTTGGACGGTTTCGGGAAAAGAGAGTTCTACAAACGGGTTGTCGGTAGTGAAACCAGCCCTGTTAAGGTCTTTTTCGGAAAAAGAATCGGCGTCAAATATCAGGACGCCCGTCCGTTTGAGCGCGTCGGCATTGACGCGCAACGCTGCGGGGTTCATCACCACCAGCACATCGGCTTTGTCTCCGGGCGTATGGATGTCGTTACCCACGTGCACCTGAAACCCCGATACGCCTGCGGGCGTTCCCTGCGGAGCGCGTATCTCCGCCGGATAATCCGGAAATGTAACAATCTGATTGCCGAGCGCCGCCGACAGATTAGACAAGAGCGTTCCCGTGAGCTGCATGCCGTCGCCGGAATCTCCTGCAAAACGAATTACGACATCGCTTAATGTGGTTGAATGTGTGTTGTCCATAATGTAACAAACGTTTTATTATTGGTAATGAAAAAACTGATGATACACCGGTTACACTAATTTTCTGTAACGTATGCGCTTCGGTTCTTCGTTGCCAAGTCGCATACGTTTATTTTCCTCATATTCGCTGTATGACCCTTCAAAGAAGAAGAACTGCGAGTCGCCCTCAAAAGCCAGAATATGCGTACAGATACGGTCGAGAAACCAGCGGTCGTGCGAGATGACAACGGCACAGCCGGCAAATCCAACCAGCCCCTCCTCAAGCGCACGGAGGGTATTTACATCAATATCATTCGTTGGTTCGTCGAGCAGCAATACGTTGGCTTCCGATTTGAGTGTCAGCGCCAGATGCAGGCGATTGCGTTCGCCACCTGAGAGGATACCGCACAGTTTCTCCTGGTCGGCGCCCGTAAAGTTGAAGCGCGATAGGTAAGCGCGGGCATTAAGTTCACGTCCCGCAACACGGATAAACTCCGTCCCGCCCGACACCACCTGATAGATGCTCTTTTGCGGGTCAATGTCTTTGTGCATCTGATCTACGTAGCCGATTTTGACCGTCTCGCCAATTTCAAACAACCCTTTATCGGGCGTTTCCATACCCATTATCAGACGAAACAGCGTTGTCTTGCCCGCACCATTGGGGCCAATAATTCCCACAATACCGTTTGGCGGCAGGGTGAAATTAAGATGTTCAAAGAGCAGCTTGTCGCCATAGCTTTTGGCGACATCCACAGCATTAATCACCTTATTGCCGAGACGGGGGCCGTTGGGAATAAAGATTTCAAGCTTTTCTTCACGCGCTTTCTGGTCTTCATTGAGAAGTTGGTCATAGGCGTTGAGACGCGCTTTTCCCTTGGCGTGTCGCGCCGAAGGCGCCATACGTACCCATTCCAGCTCACGTTCCAGCGTCTTGCGACGCTTGCTTGCCTGCTTCTCTTCCTGAGCAAGCCGACCGGTTTTCTGTTCAAGCCAACCGGTGTAATTGCCTTTCCATGGAATACCCTCGCCGCGGTCAAGTTCAAGAATCCATCCCGCAACGTGGTCAAGAAAATAACGGTCGTGCGTAACGGCAATGACCGTACCTGCGTACTGTTGCAGGTGCTGTTCGAGCCAGTCTATTGATTCGGCGTCAAGATGGTTTGTCGGCTCGTCGAGCAGGAGAATGTCGGGCTGTTGCAACAGCAGTCTGCAAAGCGCCACGCGACGCCGCTCGCCACCGGAGAGATTCCGCATAATGGCATCCTCGTCAGGACAGCGCAGGGCATCCATAGCACGTTCAAGCTTTGAGTCGAGATTCCATGCATCCATGTGGTCGAGTTTCTCCTGTACATCCGCCTGCCGTGCGAGGAGTGCATCAAAATCAGCGTCCGGCTCAGCAAACAGGGCATTGATGGTTTCATACTCGGCAAGGAGCGCAACCACCTCTGCTACGCCTTCCTGAACTGCCTCTTTAACGGTTTTGGTCTCATCAAATGTCGGTTCCTGCTCCAGATAACCGACGCTGTAACCCGGAGAGAACACCACCTCGCCGTCAAACGAGGGCTCTATACCGGCAATAATCTTTAACAGGGTCGATTTACCGGAACCGTTCAATCCGATAATACCTATTTTTGCCCCGTAAAAGAATGAAAGATAAATGTCTTTTAAGACCTGTTTATGTGGTGGAAATGTCTTGCTGACATTTACCATAGAGAAGATTATTTTTTTATCATCTGCCATAACTTACTGATAACTGAATTTATAAAAGAAAATACGCATATTCCATATTTATACCTGAAAGATGCTGTTTGAGTTTTCGCCTGCAAAGGTACGCCTTTTTTTAGTTTTTAGTTTTTAGAGTTTAGAGTTTAGTTTGTCCTTAACGTCCTTAAAGACTTTAAAGACCTTAACGTTTTCTTAGGAGAGGAATTTAGCCACAAATACACGAAACAACCCCTCGGCGTAGCCAATAACTAAACTCTACACTCTAAAAACTAAGAAAAGCCCCCACTGCCGGAGGCTTTTTGTTTGTTTTGGCGGTCGCTTTTATTCTGAAAGGCAACGCACACTGCAGCCGTAAGACCGAGTGCCGTTGGTCAAGACATGGCCAATGCCGTGGAAGTACATGCTGCGACCGTTGCTTCCGCTAGCGGTAGAGCTCCAGTAGTAGCCGTCGCTGCCACGGTAGCTCAACGAGCCACCGCTGTCGTACCGGAGGCCGGCAGCGGGCAAAACGAGCGCATCGCCGATTTTAAGGCCGGTAGAGTAGTTAGTGGCACTATTTGTCCATCCGCTGCTTTGGGTACCGGCAACCCAGCTGCTACCGCCGTCATTGGTACGATAAAGCGTATTACTGCTCAATACGTTCTCCCAGTCAGCATTGCTTGGAACCTTCCATCCGGGAGGACAGGGATTGGCATTCGTCATGTCCCAGTCGTCCGAAGTGGTCGGTACCGTACCGCCTTTGCCTGCCCACCAGGTTGTTCCTCCGCTGTTATTTGCAGGATCAAGATTTTCAGCTGCCGATAACGCCACTTCACCCGTACCCCATTTATACATTGCCCCGTGAATCTCCGCCGAAGGCTTAAACGGATCTGCCGCTTCATTAGCACCGAGATTGTGACACATGAATGCTTTCCATACATCCGGGCTTTTAGATATATACGCCCCGCAACATGCACAATCCTGAAGCGA
>JAISXJ010000044.1 GCA_031270565.1 Prevotellaceae bacterium | reverse complement strand
AGAAATTCATCGCAAAGCAAATCGGAGTTGCCTCCCTTGCTGGGACTGGAAGAAATAATCAATACTTTCTTAGGTTGTGAAGAGCCTGTCCGTTTCATTTCTTTTGTTGTTTGTGCGTTTAACTGATTAATACTCACGGCTGAAATTATTATTATTCCTGCCAATTTAAAAATACTTACTTTTTTCATCATCTTATCTTTTAAATTAAAGTGCAAAGATAATGCGGAAATTATAAAAGTTGTTTTTCTGTCAGGCTCAAAGATTTTTGCTGTGAGGTACAAATCGGCAAATATGTGTGGGTAATGTGTGGAAAAACCTTGAAAAGGGTCTCTGGAACGCGATTCAAAGCGCCATTATTCCATAGCCTCTACCCTACTCTACCCTACTCTACCCTACCCTAAACAACGGTCAGGCACAGTGCAGACAAAAAAAAGCCCCGCAAAGGGCTTTTATTTTAGTTGTCAGTTTTTCGTGCCTTCGTGCATTTTCTTGCTCTGGTTCACGCTTTATTATTCACTTGTTCACTAAAAAAAAATCACTTCCTGAACGGCAATTTCACCTGAACGGCACGCAATTCCTTGCCACGCACCAGTACGGCAATCTCATTGCCGATGCGGGCGTATGGCGTTTTTACATAGCCCATTCCGATGCCGATTTTCCGTACAGGCGACATCGTGCCGGAAGTTACATGCCCTGTTACCGTACCCTGTCCGTCGGTGATTTCGTAGCCGGCACGCGGGATTCCGCGGTCAATCATCTCAAAGGCAACGAGTTTTCGTTCCGTGCCATCTTTGCGTTGCCTCAGATAGAGGTCGCCGTCGATAAGATTTTTGCCCTCGGCAGGCTTTGTAATCCATCCCAACCCCGCCTCTATGGGAGAAGTGGTGTCGTCAATTTCGTGTCCGTAGAGGCAAAAACCCATCTCCATCCGCAATGTGTCGCGAGCTCCCAAGCCAATGGGCTTTAAGTTGAAATTTTTACCTTCGGCAAAAAGGGCATCCCAAATTTTCAGTCCAAATTGAGGATAGAAATAGAGTTCAAAACCGCCCGCACCCGTATAGCCTGTGTTGGATATAATCACGTTCTCCACATCTGCAAAAGCGCCTGTGGCAAAGGCGTAATAGGGAATTTCGCTGAGATTGACCTTTGTAAGGCGTTGCAGCAATTCGGTAGCCTTCGGTCCCTGAATGGCTAACTGAGCTATCTTGTCGGAGGCATTTTCCAGCTCCGCCTTTTCGCTGTTGTTGGCGTTACACCATGCCCAGTCCTTGTCAATATTGGCGGCATTCACCACCAGCATATACTTTTCAGGCTCGTAATGGTAAACAATCAGGTCGTCCACAATACCGCCCTTGCCATTGGGGAAACAGTTGTACTGCGCTTTTCCAACGGAGAGCGAAGCAATGTCGTTACTGCAAATACGTTGCAAAAACGGGAGCGCCTGAGCGCCTTTTACCCAAAATTCGCCCATGTGCGATACGTCAAACACGCCTGCACCGTTACAAACGGTCAGGTGTTCGTCAATAATGCCGGTCGGATATTCGATAGGCATGTTATAACCCGCAAATTCATGCATTTTAGCGCCAAGCGCTGTGTGAATGTCTGTGAATGGAGTGGTTTTCATAGTCTGTGTTATGTTTTTCTAATTAATTATATTTGAAAATAAAGATTATTTGACAGCCATTTGAACAATATTAATGATAACCTCTGTGGCTTTTTCCATAGATTCTACAGGAATAAATTCATATCTGCCGTGAAAATTATGTCCTCCTGCAAAGAGATTTGGACACGGAAGATTCTTGAATGAGAGTTGCGCTCCGTCCGTGCCGCCGCGTATGGGTTTCACTTTCGGCTCTACGCCTGCCGCCTTCATAGCGGCTATCGCCAGCTCTATGATGTGCATCACGGGTTCGATTTTTTCGCGCATGTTGCAGTACTGGTCTTTGAGTTCGACGGTTGCGGTATCTGCGCCAAATTCGGCATTGATTTTGTTTGTCAGATGCTTCATTTCGGCTTTGCGACTCTCAAAGTGGGTCCGGTCGTGGTCGCGGATGATGTAGGTCAGGGTTGTGGTTTCGACATTTCCGGTGATTGCTGCCAGATGATAGAAGCCCTCATATCCCTCTGTATGTTCGGGAGTTTCGTGGCGCGGCAACATCGAAATAAACTGGTTTGCAATGCGCATGGAGTTCACCATTTTGTGTTTGGCATAACCCGGATGTACATTAATACCCTTGAACGTAACTTTTGCAGCTGCGGCGTTAAAGTTTTCATATTCCAGTTCGCCGATTTCGCCGCCGTCAACGGTATAGGCAAATTCTGCGCCAAATTTCTCAACATCAAAATGGTGCGCCCCCTGTCCGATTTCCTCATCGGGCGTAAATGCCACACGAACAACACCGTGCTGAATTTCAGGATGTTCAACCAGATATGCCATAGCAGTCATAATTTCAGCTATACCGGCTTTATCATCCGCGCCAAGCAGGGTCTGTCCATTGGTTACAATAAGGCGCTGACCTTTGTATAGCGTCAGTTCGGGGAACTGTTTGGGAGAAAGCACAATGGCATTCTCGGCGTTCAGAACGATGTCGTTACCGTCGTAATTTTCTACAATACGGGGCTTTACGTGCTTGCCGCTCATGTCCGGCGAGGTATCCATGTGGGCAATAAATCCAATGACAGGCGCTTTTTTATCTGCGCCAATCGTTGCCGGCAACGTCGCCATAACATAGCCATTGGCATCTATTTCAACATCTTTCAAGCCGATGGTTTTGAGTTCTTCGACTAAATATTTTGCAAACACCATCTGACCGGGTGTGCTCGGCGTTAATCCTGTGTTTTCGTCTGACATTGTGGCAAACGACACATAATGGAGGAAGCGTTTGGTTAAGTTCATGTTATTATCCGGTTTAATTATACAATCGGGGACAAAGGTACACCTTTTTTTAGTTTTTAGTTTGTAGAGTTTAGAGTGTAGTTTTTTGCCCGTTAGGGCAACATCTTCATAACCGCAGGTCAGCGACCTGCGGAAAACGACGCCCTCCTATCCACTGCCTGAAAGGCAGGACAGGTGGAGTGAATCACTATAAAAGTATATGTCCTAACGGACAAAAACGCTTGTTTTAAAGTCGTTTTTTCTATTGATATTGAAGCCGTAAACGGCTAATAACTACACTCTAATAACTAAACTCTAATAACTACACTCTACACTCTAATAACTAAAAACTATAAAAGCCCCCATCGCTGGAGGTTTTTCTGTTTTTTTTGCATCGCACAATTTCTAAAATGCAAAACCTATATCTAACATTAGATTGAATGTAGTGTTCCCGTTGAGTGAATCATGTTTGAATCCTACAGCCGGTGTGAAAACAAATCCTCTGTCTGAAACTAACTGATAGCCAATGTTGGACGTTCCAATAAAGCCGGTATCATAACCGGGGAAGCACGCAATACCTCCTTCCAGATTAATAAACAACCCTGATTTATCACGGTTTGGGTTTAGTATGGGAATAAATTCAAATCCGGTCATCAAACCAAACCCAAATATGTCATCTACATAGACAAGTTCTACCTCGACAGGAATACCTATTTTCGGATGCACATAAGGAACAACCACCGTTATAAAATCCAATCCTCCCATCGCAACCATCGAAACAAGCGTTGCCAGCGGCTTAAAGCGCACCGTTCCCCGAAATGCTTCATCTTCATACCTTTGCGCTTCGGTGTTCAAACAAAAGCAAATCATTACAATTAGAATAATTGATACTTTTTTCATCTAAAATTCAGTTTAACGTCCCCCCCTTTAAGCAGACAAAAATTAATTATTTTCCATATTGCTCCTGTTGTCGTAAGCAGATATATCACCATTTATAATTAAAGCATTACTTTTGTGCGGTGTTTTGTCGCTCCGAATTGACGGTGTTTTTTTATAAAAAAGAGCATTGTTCAATATCGAAACAATGCTCTTTTTAGTTGGGTGCCCGATGGGGGTTGAACCCACGACCTCCGGAACCACAATCCGGCGCTCTAACCAACTGAACTACGGGCACCATTTTTTTGTCGCGACAAAAGTACACTTTTTTTTTTATTCATACAACAGGTTTTTATGCAGTCATTAAATCCGGTTTATTTTCCTGCCGACACATCTATTGATGTGCAAATCAGCTCTATCCGTCGCCTAATCAGGGCATCAATGAATGGCGTTGTTGCCGACGAGATGCGGGCGAAGGGGCTTGTTTATCATCAAAATTTTGGCGTTGACCTGCCGCGTCTGCGTGAAATTGCCACGCTGTTCGCGCCAAGTCTCCCTCTTGCCGAACGTCTGTGGGCTATTGCCGCGCGGGAGACAATGATTCTCGCTTTCGCCCTTGCTCCGAGCGACAGCACGCCCGTTGATACCACACTGAAATGGTTACAGTCCCTGCCGACAAACGAAATGGCGGAGACAGGTAGCCTGCTCTTTTTCCCCAGACTGCCATACGTCGCGCAATTAGTGATGGACTTTTCTCTTGACCAGCCTGTGGCGCGTTTAGCGATGCTTTTAACTGCCGTCAGAGTGCATACCCGCCTCTCAGACCATGAGCGGCAACGCCTCCTGAATCACTGTTTGACGCACCTTGATGCCGACAATTTTTCCATTTGCCATGCTACCGGCATCCTGCTCGGCAATATGGCTGTCATACATACAACAATGACCGACGCCATTGTTACCGCTGTGGCGCCTCTGGCAAACAGCCCTCTGGCAAATCTCCGAACCGTTTACGACCGTGTCCAACAGGAAGTGGTTAACAGTTAACTGATAACTAAAAAAGGCATATCTTTGCTCCTGCATTGTGTGAAACTTAAGATCTAAATTACTACAGGAATGAAAATTGAATTTATTGGCGCTGCTCAAGAGGTTACGGGGAGTAAACATCTGCTTACCACCGATGCCGGAAAGCGTATCTTGCTGGATTGCGGCATGTTTCAGGGGAAAGGTCTCGAAACGGATGCTATGAACCGCCATCTGGGATTTGACCCCACCCAAATAGACCATTTGATTCTCTCACACGCCCACATCGACCATTCGGGACTTATCCCTTATATTTACAAAAAAGGCTTTCGCGGGTCTGTGATTACCACCGCCGCCACGCGCGACCTTTGCGCTCTGATGCTTGCCGACAGCGCTTTTATACAGGAGCTTGATGCAAAATACTACAACAAAAAAGCGGCGCGAAAACATCTGCCGCTCATCAAACCCATCTATCAACTCAGCGATGCCGAACGGTGCATGGATCTGTTTGTCGGAATAGGATATAATTACCGATTTCATATTGACAACACCGTGAGCGTGCAATTTTTCAACGCAGGACACATGCTTGGCAGCGCTGTTGTCTGTCTTGAAGTAAAAGAGTGGGGAAAAACGACGCGCATAGCCTTCACCGGCGACATTGGTCGTCCTGAAAATGCTCTTTTACGTACTCCTGAAGCCTTTCCGCAATGCGATTATCTGATTTCGGAAGCCACTTACGGCAATCGTCTCCACGTACCGGAACCGGAAGTAGAACAGCAACTGACCCGCATTGTACACGAAACCTGCGTTGAAAAGGGAGGAAAACTGCTTATCCCCTCTTTCTCTGTAGGACGGACGCAGGAAATTGTTTTTGTTCTCAACAAACTCTATAACGAGCACAAACTCCCTCATATAGACGTTTTTGTTGACAGCCCGCTTTCTATGAACGCCACAAATGTATTCCGTCTCTACACCGATTCGATGAATGATTCGGTGAAGCACAGCATACTCTTCGATGACGACCCGTTTGGATTCAATTCGCTGCACTATATCAAAAATGTGGAAGACAGCAAGGCGCTGAACAGTTATGATAAACCGTGCATCATCATTGCTGCTTCGGGGATGTTGGAGGCAGGGCGTATCAAGCACCATGTGTCGAACAATATCGCCAACGCATCGACCACCATTCTGATTGTCGGCTACTGTACGCCCACTTCGCTGGGGGCAAGGCTGCAACAGAAAGGATTAAAAACCATCTCCATTTTCGGAGAAGAACACCCGGTACGGGCAAAAATCGAAGTGATGGAGGTATTTTCCGGTCACGCCGACTATGCGGAAATGATTGCCTATCTCCGGTGTCAAGACCCCAAACTCATTCGCCAAACATTTTTAGTACACGGCGACCCGGATGTTTTACTGGATTACAGGGAGAAACTTAAAGAACAAGGATTTGGTGATGTCGTCATTCCCGCGCCGTTCAATACGTTTGAAATCGGTTAGATTCTGCCTTTGAGAAAATCCTGTCGCATAGGCTCATCGAAGCGTTCAATGGCGTAGCGCAGCATAGTGCGGGGCATCATTTTATAGCGGTCGTTTGTCGTCAGAAAAGTGTATTCGCTTTCAAAACTGCGTTTCCCCGCTTCGCGTAACATCCAGCCAACGGCTTTATGAATCAGGTCATGCTGATGCAAGAGAAGTATGTCCGCAAGCGTATATGTATCGTCTAACTGATTGTGTTTGATAAAGGTAAAGGTACTCACTATGGCAATGCGCTGCAGCCAAAGATGATTGTCTGTTGCCAATGTTCGTAATACGGTGCGGTTGCGGGTTAACAGATGTTCGCCCACAATCTGCGGTGCAGACAAATCAACCAAATCCCAGTTATTAATGCATGTATAATGTGCCAGATAAAAGTCATAAACGGATTGACGAAGGGTTTCCGAATGTGTTGAGGCGTACATTTTTATCAGAAAGAGCAATCCCGTCAGACGACATTCGTGATAGGGGTCGGCAAGCAGCTTGTCTATCTCTTCCATAGAGGGCATGTCAAACTGCTTTACAAGAGCGCGTAGTCTGGGTACGACAACGCCAATAAACAGGTCTCCCTCGCCATACTGTCCTTTTCCCGTTTTGAAGAAGTGGGGTAAAAAGGCTTTCTTAACGGGGTCGCTCAAGGCAAAAAGCGCCTCTTTTATCTCAATTGCCGTTGTCATCGCCGGAAAGTTGTTGTGATTTTTGTGTGGGCAAATAGTCGGAAATATCCTTGCCGAAAGCCCGCAGTTCACGCACAAGGGAAGATGATATATGTCCTGTGGCAACGTCGGCAAAGAGTACGACCGTTTCGATGCCTGTCAGTTGACGGTTGGCTTCGGCAATGGCGCGTTCATAGTCAAAATCGGCAATGGTGCGCATGCTGCGCAAGATATAATGAGCGCCGACCGACTGCGCAAAATCCACAGTCAGCGTGTTGTATATCTGCACCTCCACCGCAGGATTATCTGCATAAAGCATTGTAATTTGTTCGAGTCGTTCTTCGGGAGAGTAGCAGGTTTGTTTTTGAGTGTTGCATCCGATGCCGATAATCAGTTTGTCAAACAACGGCAAAGCCCGCTCTACCACGTGTTGATGTCCCAGTGTAAAGGGGTCGAAGGTACCCGGAAATATGGCAATTCGTTTTTTCATTATGTAAAAAATAGATAAGGATACATGGCGCCGCAAAGGTAAGCCTTTTTTTAGTTTGTAGTTAGTAGTATTTAGAGTGTAGTTATTAGTGAATAGTACCCATTGTGCATTTAGAAAACGATAAAAAGTCCTGCCTTTGGCTTCCCAGACTGCCTGCAAGGCAGAATTTTCATAACCGCAGGTCAGCGACCTGCGGCACAGGCACGCAAAAATATTTTTTATTAAAAACTACACTCTAATAACTACACTCTAATAACTAAAAAAGTATTATCTTTGCCCCGTGCTTAAACACTACTAAAATCAACTCAGGACTATGCTTACATCTGGAATCCCATATTCACCTTTTTTTAGCTTAGACGGTTTAACCGCCTACAGACGAGCTCGTTACAAAAGCCCCCCCTTGTTTTATGCTTAACTCCTTGTATTCAAGGGATTAACGATTTTTCCGATTTTTTCTATTTGACGCTTAACAACGCGAAGTCTCTTTGCGTTTTCTCGCCATATACATATATAAAGGCAACCTTCCTGAATCTTCGGGAGGGTTGCCGTTCTGTTTGGAAATTTTACGATTACAATGTAGAAACATCACCTCATGAGGTGGACCTTTCACCTCATGAGGTAGACCTCTCACCTCATGAGGTAGACCTCTCACCTCATGAGGTAGACCTTTCACCTCATGGGGTGGACCTTTCACCTCATGGGGTAGACCTCTCACCTCATGGGGTAGACCTCTCACCTCATGGGGTAGACCTCTCACCTCATGAGGTAGACCTCTCACCTCATGGGGTAGACCTCTCACCTCATGGGGTAGACCTCTCACGTCATGATGTAGACCTCTCACATCATGATGTAGACCTCTCACGTCATGATGTAGACCTTTCACGTCATGATGTAGACCTCTCACATCATGAGGTAGACCTCTCACGTCATGATGTAGACCTCTCACGTCATGATGTAGACCTCTCACGTCATGATGTAGACCTCTCACATCATGATGTAGACCTCTCACATAATGCTGTCGCCCTGTCACATCCTGATGTAGACGGATCTAATCATGGTGTAGGGGTCTCGCGTGGGGGGGGGGGGGGG
>JAISXJ010000017.1 GCA_031270565.1 Prevotellaceae bacterium | reverse complement strand
TGGCAAAGCAACGCAAAGAAACTTCGCGTTGTTAAGCGTAAATCGAAAAGTTTTTAATAAATGATAATCCCTTGAATACAAGGAGTTAAGCTGAATGCGGGGGGGGGCTTTTGTAACGAACTTACTTTTAGCCAGTTAAACCGTCTAATCTGAAAAAATGGCAAATATAGAATCCCAGATGTAAGCATCGTTTTAATTCAATTTTTTGTTAAGAATATCGGTGGCAAAGATAATACTTTTTTTAGTTATTAGTTATTAGAGTGTAGTTTTTAGTGAAAAATGTTTTTTCGGACTTTTATTTCTCTGTGTCTCTCTGTGTGTTCTCTGTATAACTTCGTGCAATAAGAAAACTTGGTAACTCTCGCTGCTGAATTTCACAGAGAAGCACGGAGGTTTCACAGAGTTACACAGAGATTTGTCCCTGCGAGACATTATTATTCACTATTCGTTATTCACTATTCACTAAACTCTACACTCTAAAAACTAAAAAAAAGCCGTACCTTTGTCCAAACTTTTCAGAGCCACAGCTCTTAGCTATTTTCTTTACTTCCACAATGACTGTTTCACACATAGATTTTGGCAAACTGCCGCTTTTTCTGGCTCCAATGGAGGATGTTACGGATCCTGCCTTTCGGCTTTCCTGTAAGCAGTTTGGGGCAAATCTGGTTTATACCGAATTTGTGTCGGCTGATGCGTTGATTCGTAATGTCAGCCGGACAGAACAGAAGTTGACGCTCTCGGACGAGGAACGTCCCGTAGCAGTGCAAATCTACGGGCGGGACGTGGAGACAATGGTTGAAGCTGCAAAAATTGTCGAACAGGCTGCCCCAGATATTCTGGATATTAATTTTGGCTGTCCGGTGAAAAAAGTGGCAAACAAAGGGGCAGGAGCAGGCATGTTACGTGATATTCCCAAAATGCTTGACATTACACGTGCTGTTGTGGATGCCGTGAAAATTCCCGTTACCGTGAAAACACGGCTCGGATGGGACGAACAGTCAAAAATCATTCCAACCCTTGCAGAACAGTTACAGGACTGCGGCATCGCCGCGCTCGCCATTCACGGACGAACACGCGCCCAGATGTACAGCGGACACGCCGACTGGACGCTGATAGGTGAGGTTAAAAACAATCCTCGCATCGTTATTCCCATCATTGGAAACGGCGATGTAACCTCACCGGAAATTGCCGCCGACTGCTTTGCTCGCTATGGAGTGGATGCTGTGATGATTGGACGCGGAGCAATCGGACAGCCATGGATTTTTGAGGAGATACGTTATCTCCTGGATAACGGCAAACGCCGTCCATGCATCTCCCGTGCCGAACAGCGGGAGATTATCAAGGCGCACATTCTCCATGCAATAACATGGACAGGAGATGAACGCAGGGGGATTCTCCACAGCCGCCGGCATCTGGCGGCTACGCCGCTCTTCAAAGGACTGCCCGACTTTCGACAGACACGCATCGCTATGCTCAGAGCTGATACTGTCGATGAATTGTTTGCCATTATCGATCGTGTAGAATTTCAAAATATACGTGAAGAAGAGATACATTTATGACAAAAACAATCGTACACTTCGGCATGTTGCTTGCGCTGTTGCTGTTACCAGCGCAGATGAAAACACAAACAACATGCTATTACATCCGGTTTGCCGACAAGGCATCAACGCCCTATACGCTCTCCAAGCCGTCCGATTATCTTTCGGCACGGGCTTTGGAACGGCGTGCCGGACAAAATCTGCCCGTTGACAGCACGGATATTCCCGTTTGCCAAAGCTATCTGGATTCGCTGATACATTACGGCGCTACTATCATACATACCTCTCGGTGGATGAACGGCGCTACCGTTACGCTTGACGCCGCCGGCTCTCTGAATGACATCGCCGCCCTGCCGTTTGTGGTTTCCTGTCAACTGACGAGAGACTCATTGCTTTCCGCGCCCAACGGCAGCACAAACAAACGTCAGGCAACAGCAATTGCCAAAAGCGTTACGGGAAATGCTTCACAACACCAGATTGAAATGCTTGGCGGGACGGCGCTACACAACGCAGGTTTTCGTGGGAAAGGTATGTTAATAGCCATTATGGATAATGGTTTTTTCGGCGTCAACACGCTTGCCGCGTTCGATTCGGTCAGGGAACACATTATAGACAGGTATAATTACGTAACGGGAAATGAGAATATTTACGACGGCGGTATGCACGGCACAAGAGTTTTCTCTACCATTGCGGCAAACGTTCCGGGCAGTTATCTTGGCTCGGCGCCCGATGCGGAATATCTGCTCTATGTCTCCGAAGATGAAGCATCGGAATCATTGCGCGAGTGTGATAACTGGATTGCAGCAGCAGAACGCGCCGACAGCATTGGTGCAGACATTATTTCCACCTCATTAGGATATGTCTCTTTTGACGATATTTCCACCTCCTTTCCTTATTCCGCGCTTGACGGACAGACTGCCCGCATGTCCCGTGCCGCCACAATCGCCGCCCGTAAAGGGATGATTGTGCTTATTGCGGCTGGAAACAACGGCGCTTCGAGCCATCCGTATATCTCTGTGCCAGCCGATGCCGACAGTATTCTCACGGTGGGAAGCGTCAATGCCGCCGGCGTTTACAGCCCGTTCAGTTCCATTGGCACAACGTTTGACAACCGCCTGAAGCCGACGCTCTGTGCGCAGGGAGAGGGTACGGCGCTGGTAGATGAGTGGGGGAATATTCTCTATGGTAACGGAACATCTTTTGCAACGCCGATACTTGCAGGTGTCGTGGCGTCGCTGTGGGGGGCTGTTCCTGAGTGGAGTAATTGGCAACTGATTGTTCAACTTATTCAGAGTGCCAGTCTTTATACTGCGCCAAACAATCGGATGGGATATGGTATTCCCAATGTTGAACCGATTTTAACGGATATTCTGTCAGGCAGCATATCAACCGGCATACCTGCTTCGACGCCTTATTCCATTTATCTCTCCGGACATGATTCAATGCTGCACATAGTTGGCAATCGGCATCAGACATTTGATATAACCATTCTTGACCTTCGCGGACACATTAAACTGTCGCGTCGTGCTTCACGACAGTTAGATATAAATATTTCTTCTCTGCCAAAGGGCGTTTATTTAGTTAAAACCGTTGACAGCATGGGTATAACCATTCAAAAAATAATAAAGCAGTAGGCTATCTGCCACTGAGGCGTCTTAACAGGAGATTTAACCGGAATAACTGTTCAGACAAAAAACAAAAGCCCCGCGCGGGGCTTTTATCTTGGATGGGATTGTCGGAGGATAATTCTGTCAATTAAAATGGCAGGTCGCTTGTGGGATCATCATCCGAAAAAGGCTCTTGATCGACAGAGCTAAGCGGTTCCGCATGAATGGCAGATGGAGAGGCTAAACTACCGCTGTCAGTTCCTGCAGATTCGCGTTTTCCAAGCAATTGCAGATTGTCGCCGTAAATTTCCGTAATGTAGCGTTTAACGCCTGTTTTGTCTTCGTAAACACGGCTCTTAATCTTTCCTTCGATATAGATTTGTGAACCTTTACGCACATATTTTTCGGCAATTTCGGCTAAACCGCGCCAAAGTACAATATTATGCCATTCTGTTTTGTCCGGCACTTGTGTACCATTTGACATGGTGTACCCTTTTTCTGTTGTAGCCATTGAAAAATTAGCTACACGTACATTATTGTCCAAATAACGAACATCCGGATCTTTCCCGACATTTCCAATTAAAATAACTTTGTTGATCGACATAATTCTAAAGTTTTTAGTGTTATACAATGAGTTCCAAAGGTAGGTATTTTTGTTTAAAGCAAGCGCTTGACAATATTTTTATTTTTTTTGCCATCTGTGTATTCAAATATATTTCAATTCATACGCTGTTTATAGTCTTCATAATCAAAGGTGCGCAACAGTTCAAAGGTATCGTCGGTGTGGATAATGCCAATGGCAGGATGCGATACGCCGTTAAAAAGGGTGGTTTTTACGGTTGTATAATGAATCATATCCTCAAAAATCACGACATCTCCCACAGACAATGGCTGTTTAAAACTCCATTCTCCGATAAAATCACCACTTAAACAGCTGTTTCCTCCCATACGGTAAGTTGGCAGGTTGGGCGTTGAAGGCGGCATTGCATGGGTGATGGTTGGCTTATAGGGCATCTCAAGACAGTCGGGCATGTGGCACGCAAAAGAGACGTTCAGCATAGCTGTTTGAATGTTGCCGTTTGTTACAATATCCTCTACACGCGCTTTCAGTATTCCGGTTTGCCACGCAAAAGCGCTTCCGGGTTCGAGGATGAGCCGGAGATGCGGATAGCGAGCTTTAAAGCTGTGCAAAATGGCGATAAGATGTTCCGTATCATAGTCGGCACGGGTCATCAGGTGTCCGCCGCCCATATTCAGCCACTTGATTTGGGAGAATAGCCTGCCGAATTTTGCTTCTACGACAGTCAGCGTACGTTCCAAATCGTAGGAAGTGGATTCGCACAAGGTATGAAAATGCAATCCTTCGATGCCGTCGGGCAACGTCCTCAACCCTGCCGCCGTTATGCCAAGCCGCGACCCCTCGGCACAGGGATTATAGAGAGTGGTCGCCACGTCAGAATATTCGGGATTGATTCGCAAGCCGCAAGAGATGCCATATTTGCGGCACGTCGCCTGATGTTTCTCATATTGTGTCAACGAATTGAACGTAACGTGCGAACTGCAAGCCGCTATACCATCAAATTCTTCTTCCGTGTAAACCGGCGCGTAAGTATGCGCTTTGTTGCCCATTTCATCACAGGCTAAACGCGCTTCCGCCAAAGAACTTGCCGTAGAGGCTGCGATATATTCCCGAATAATGGGGAACGTTTTCCAGAGAGCAAATGCCTTGAACGCTAAAATAATCTCTACACCGGCTCTCTGTTTAACGGAGGCAATGAGGGCTAAATTCTTTCTGAGAGCCGCTTCATTAATCACAAAACAGGGTGAAGGAATTTCTGTACGATGATAGATGGTCATTATTTGATGGATTGATATATCTGTTTTAACTCGAAATGTTTTTTCTGTATTCTCATTTCTCTGCAAAGGTAGTTCTTTTAGTTATTAGTTAGTAGAGTGTAGTTATTAGTTATTAGTTTTCAGTTATCAGATTGTAGATTACTAAACTCTAAAAACTAAAAATTATGTTTGCATACAGTATTTGATACTCAGCACATGAATATGGAGCCAAGATTTCATGATATGGAGCCAAGATTTCATGATATGGAGTCATGATTTCATGAAATGAAGCCATGATTTCATGAAATGGAGCCAAGATTTCACGAAATGGAGCCATGATTTCATGATAGGAGACCATGATTTCATGAAATAAAATATCCCCGATACGAAATAAAACCTTCCGAATATTACCGGAAATCACGAAATTATTATAAAATAGCTTTTGATTATCAACTATTTCTAATTATTAATCTCTTAAAATTTTGTTTGTATGAGTAATTTTATTCCTGAAGCTCATCACTCCCCCCCGTTTGTAACGATGGGAAAATGGTAAGTCGTTTACAAACGAGGACAATAAGAAACAGATAGGAAAATATGTCACCAATAAGAGGTTGCGTTAAGGGTACTGCGCCGACATGACAGAAAGAGATGCAACGCTTATTCAAAGTGGAATTTTTCCGCAGGGAATTGCTCCACAAGCGCTATATTATGGGTTGCCATAATAACGCTCGTGCCATTTCCGGCAATGTCGTGCAGAAGCGCTACCAGGTCTCGCGCCGTGTACTGGTCGAGATTGCCGGTCGGCTCGTCGGCGAGAATTATCTCCGGCGAATTAAGCAACGCCCGCGCAATGACAACACGCTGCTGCTCGCCTCCCGAAAGCTGATGTGGACGCTTGTAGCCTTTTGTTGCCATCCCAACCGTCGTCAGTACGTAATCGATGCGCTCGGCAATGGCACGCCTGTTTTTCCAACCTGTAGCACGCAGTACAAAATGGAGATTCTCCGCTATGGTACGGTCGTTAAGCAACTGAAAATCCTGAAAAATAATGCCCAGCTTGCGACGCAGTAACGGAATATGTTTACGCTTGATTTTACGCAGATTGTAGTCCAAAATATGCGCCTGTCCCGCTGCAATGGGAAGTTCCGCATAGAGCGATTTCAGGAAAGAACTCTTGCCGCTACCCACTTTCCCCAGAAGATAGACAAACTGCCCTTTCTCCAGAGTAAAATCCAAATCCTGCAACACCACGATATTGTCCTGCCGAATCTCAACATCTTTATATTCTATCAACATATTATTCACTTATTATAAAAATTATGCAGTAAGCGTTTTTGTGCATCAGAGATGCCCCATTTTTTCTTTTTTTACCTGTATATAGAAAGCGTTGTACGGATTTGGCGCTATTCTGATAGGTATGATTTCGGTAATTTTCAGCCCGTAGCCTTCCAGTCCAATCCGTTTCACGGGATTGTTTGTCATCAGGCGCATGTTTGTTATGCCCAGTGCATTTAAAATACTTGCGCCCACGCCATAGTCGCGTTCGTCGGCTTTGAAGCCTAAATGCAGATTGGCATCGACGGTATCAAACCCCTGTTCCTGCAGTTTGTAGGCTTTAATTTTATTCATCAGTCCGATGCCGCGCCCCTCCTGATTCATATAGACGATAACGCCTTGCCCTTCCTTTTCAATCTCCTGCATAGCTTTTTGCAGTTGCTCGCCGCACTCGCACCGCTGCGAGCCGAAGATGTCGCCTGTTGCACAGGATGAATGAACGCGCACAAGCACCGAATCGCCCGCCTGCCACGAACCTTTAATCAGCGCAATATGTTCGCGCCCGTTCGACTTTTGCAAAAAGGGAATCAATCGAAAATGTCCGTATGCGGTGGGCATATCCACCTCTTCGCCCTTTTCGATGATGGAATCAAGTTTCAGACGGTAGGCAATTAAATCTTTTATGGTAATGATTTTTATATCTAACTGCTGTGCTTTTTCGATGAGTTGCGGCATTCTGGACATCGTGCCGTCGTCATTCATAATTTCGATGAGTGCAGCTGCAGGATAAAGTCCTGCGAGACGCGCCAAATCGACGGCAGCCTCAGTATGACCGGCACGCCGAAGCACACCGCGTGACTTGGCGTAAAGAGGATTGATATGTCCCGGACGTCCGAATGTCGCCGACGTTGATTCGGGGTCTGCCAGAGCGCGAATAGTTGCTGCGCGGTCAGCTGCTGAAACGCCTGTGGTGCAGCCGTCAAGTTTGTCAACGGTTACGGTAAACGGCGTTCCGTGTATGGACGTGTTTTGCATGACCTGCTTTTCAAGTCCAAGTTCTTCGCATCGCTCCTCCGGCAATGGCACACAAAGCACTCCCCGCCCGTGTACAAGCATAAAATTGACATGTTCGGGGGTTATCTTTTCAGCGGCAATAATAAAATCGCCCTCATTTTCGCGGTCTTCATCATCAACGACAATCAGAAATTTTCCCTCCCGAAAGTCATCCAAAGCGTCTTCTATGGTGTTGGTTTGAAATAACATATTTTTTATTGTATAATTTTATAATGATTCTCTGTTACTACGATTGTTCAAACGGCGTGTCATTTTCCTGATAAAAGTTTTACTTTCCGTTTTCATTAAGGTAAAGAATTTTTGATAGGTCTCTGCGTTAAAGAGTGTGGAATCGGTGGCGGCTTTATAGGTAAAGAAAATACCGATGGGCAATAGCACCGCCGAACTGAGCCACATACCCTGCCATACATCCCAAAGCGTTTCACGCGCCATTTTTTGCCCAAACGTGTTAATAATATAATAGACGATAAACAGTCCGATGGAAGCCACCGCCGGCACACCCAGTCCGCCTTTTCCAATGATTGCTCCGAGTGGCGCACCGATAAAGAAAAAAATCAGGCAGGCAAATGAGAGCGTGAATTTCAGGTGTAATTCAATAGCGTGCCGCACATAAACGGTGTCGGCATTTTCAATAGATATTTTGTAGAACTGCATATCCGAAGCCACTGTCTGCGCCCGTGTAACAGCGTGTCTGGCTATGGTAAGCATCTGTTCTTGCGACGCCGTGAGAAAGAGCGAATCAGGACTTGGCAGCAGACGGTTCGACGGTTCGCTAACGGTTACGGTATCGAATTGGGCGGGGGTATAAATCCGCTGAAAATATTTCTCCTGAACCATCGTCGTAGAAAACTGTACTCTCATGGAATCTCTCAAATGGTTGATGGAGTCAATGTCGTGTGTGAGCCGGATAAGGTTTTTGCTGACATGCTGATCGGCTAACAAATCCTCGTCGAGGAGATTAAAGTTGGCGTCAAAATCTATTAACAGTTCCTTTTGTGCAAACTCCTCCCGTCTGTAAGGGATATTTCTCCGGTTAACGCCTCCCTGCTTTGATAGATTTTCAAAATACTCGCCGTTTTTTAGGATGATAAGAAGATTTTTTTTGTCGGCAGTGAGCTGCACCCAAACCGAATCGGCAGTAGTAACGGAGGCATTGTCAAAGCCATTTGAATAGTCATAAAGCATCACATCGCACAGGGCTTTGGTCTTTTGGTCTTTGCTTCTGACATAGATATTCATGCCCTTTATGCCCGAATAAAATTCGCCAACGGGAATTTCCAGTTCGGGCGATTTATGACGAAAGGAGAACATCAGCGTCCACATTTTTTTTTGTGCAAAGGGGAGTACATTATTCGAGAAAAAGAAAGCCCCAATCACCACCAGAGAAATGAAAATCAGTAACGACCGCATAATGCGGAACAGTGAAATGCCTCCGGATTTCATTGCCAGCAGTTCGAGCCGCTCGCTAAGGTTGCCGAATGTCATCAGCGATGCCAGCAGAATAGCCAGCGGAAGCGCTATCGGCATAGACGACAGAGCCGCGTAGAGAAAAAACTCCGCCAGAATATTCAACGGCACACCCTTGCCCACCAAATCATCAATATGCAACCATACAAACTGCATAATGACAACGAACAGACAAACAAAAAAAGTGATAAAGAGCAACGAGATGAAACTCTTAAACAGGTAGCTGTCGATACGTTTAACGTGGAAATGGAGCATTACTCTTTGTTTTTGTATGGCGCAAAGGTACGCAAAATGCCTAAATCCCCAAATGTCGTCGAAGTTTATCTACCTGCGAATTCCACAATAACTCGGCATCTTCGCGTTCATCCGACAGGGCGTGGTCGATTATGGACAGGGAGAGAACGTGCGTTAATTCATCAATATGAATACGAAACTCAAAGAAGAGATTCGGGTCGTCGCCATCCCACCGAAAGCGAATACGCTTGTGCGGTTTGATACAAAGCGCCTCGGCGTTCTGGTCGTTTCCATTCCATGTAAAACGGAAATGGTTGTCATCCAACAGCTGTACCTCATCGGCAAACCAGCGGCTTAACCCCTCTTCCGTACCGATGCATGTCCACAATGTGGACACGGAACGTCCTTTAAAGACATACTCCAATTGAAATTGTTCTATTAAATTATTATCCATCTTTTATGTTGTTTTGATTGGTAAAACTCAAAATATAAAGGTGTAATATCTGTAAAATAATCAGCGTACCAGATCAGCGCTGCCGAATGCCAGAGGCAGCAAATCGTGCACGGCTTTGATATGATAAATGCCTTCCGTACCGTACAGAAGCAGTTCTATGGCAACGCCATAACGGTTCTCCGTTTCGAGCAGCGACTGTCGGCAACTGCCGCACGGTGAGACCGGCTGTGCCAAAAAACCGTTGGCGTTTTGCGCGGCGATAGCTATAACTTTAGGTATCTGATCGGGATAACGGGCATTGGCATAGAACATGGCAACCCGTTCGGCGCATAATCCCGACGGATATGCTGCATTTTCCTGATTGTTTCCGCAAATCACCTCGCCATTTGTCAGCAGCACGGCTGCCCCAACATTAAAATGCGAATAGGGCGTATAGGCTGACCCAGATACCTCTTTGGCGGTTTCCACTAATTGCAGGTATGCTGCGCTCAACTCTTCCGGTTGATAAATATGTACGGGAATGGTAAGATATTTTGTATCCATTGGCTGTATAAATTATATAAGTGTGAAATCAAGAACAGCAATAAATCGAATGCCACAAAGATACACTTTATTTATTAGTTTTTAGTTATTAGAGTGTAGTTATTAATGAATAATACCTGTTGTGCAATTAGAAAACGATAAAAAGTCCTGCCTTTGGCTTCGCCGATTGTCTGAAAGACAACATCTTCAT
>JAISXJ010000200.1 GCA_031270565.1 Prevotellaceae bacterium | reverse complement strand
CTTACCCGCGACACAGGCTTAAAACTCAAACTGTATGTCATTTATAATGACGGCAACATCGACAGAGCCATTGAACTGAACATATCGCTTCAGGATTGTGCATGTTGCGGGGCGTATGTGGCGAGCGGAGTATGGAAAGTATTCATGTGTCACAATCTTGGCGCCGATGAAACGAAAGATCCGTTTAAGCCTTCGAAAGAGATTTTCGGAGCAATTTATAAATTCGGCCTCAAGGATACTATTATAAGCCAGGCTACAAACATTGACATTACAGGCAGTATTCCCTGGTGGACTAATTCCACTCCCAGCGGTGACAAGGACTGGAACATGACGGATGCCAATCCCTGTCCTCCCGGTTGGCGTGTACCTACAAAAGAAGAATGGGATGGCGTGATTGCCAATAACACCATAACCCGCACTGCTAACGGTGGCACGAGCTGGAGTGCCGGCACTGCAACCTGGAGTAACGGCGAAGAAGACAACGGTATTAAATACGGCGACGCATTGGTTTTGCCCGCTGCCGGCTACCGTCTCAACAGCAATGGTACGTTGCTCAACCGTGGCGGCACCGGCTACTACTGGAGCTCTACTGCTAATGGCACTAACGGTTCCAACCTGCTCTTCAACAACGGTGGAGAGAGCACGTACGGCATCTACCCTCGGTCGTACGGCTTCAGTGTGCGTTGCCTTTCAGAATAAAAGCGACTGCCGAGACAAACAAAAAGCCTCCAGCGATGGGGGCTTTACTGTTTGTCTGGGGTAAGGGGCAAAGAGATACCCGCCTTTGCGGAAACACTTATCCCGAGCCTCACTCAGTCATCATAGACACTTGTCAGTCCGTAGAGCAGGTGGTGAATAATCCGCTCTCTGTGTTCCTTGATATACGCGCTGATAGCATTATTCAGATATGGTCCCTCAAACCCTTTGAGGGCATATAGAATCATCATCGCCGTCCACTGCGAACTTTCGATTTTGAAGATACCGGCAATCTTCCCCGCCTCAAGGATTTGCTTTAGCATCCTGATTTCTTTCAGGTCAATGGGGCGGCGCGCCTTTTCTACTTCATAAATATCCTTGAGAAAGTCAGAGCGAGGCAGCCCGTTGCGCAGAGTTACCTCCTTCAGGGCTTCCAGTCGCGTAAAGATGTAAACTTCGAGTTTCTTTTCGGGTGGGAGATTCTTCATCATCACATCGTTTAGCCTGTTCACGAGCAGGTTTAGCTCACTCTCGACAGCAGCAAGATATATCTCGTTCTTATTTCTGAAATAGAGATAAAGCGTTCTCCTGCCTCTTCCTGAAGCCACGGCGATGTCATTCATTGTAACGTGTTCTTTTCCGTTCTGTACGAATAGTTGCCGTGCCGTCTCTATGAGCGCCGTACGTGTTTTCGATATTTTAGACGTTTCCAATTTATGAAGTTTGATTATACATTACACTAACGGGCGGGTTGAAATGGTGCAGGGTAACGGCGCTGCCGTCGAACACAGCGTACGAAAATTCGTGGATAAAATCTCCCAGAATAATCATTTGATTTTGGCGGTTCAGCATCAGATGCAGCAGAATGTGCCGATGTCCGAAAATATAGTAGTCAACGGTGTGCGAGGCGGCGTGTTCTTTTGCAAACAGCGCCAGCGCTTCGTGCTCCTCCCCCAGAAAAGGAACGTTCATAGCGTCGTGTTTGCGTCGGTTGTTTGCGCTCCACCGATGCCCGATGTTCAGTCCCACCGCGGGCGGCAAAGCCGCAAATGCTTTTTGGCAGAGTTTATTGTGAAATATGCTGCGCAGCAGCGAGAAAGAGCAGCTTTTGTCGTGCAAGCCATCACCGTGCGCCAGAAAAAACTGCTTTTCGCACAGGGTCATTACGGTTGGTTGGCGGTGTACGACAAGTCCAATCTCCTGTTCGAGGTAGCCAAACGTCCATAAATCGTGATTGCCGATAAAAAAATGCACCTCAATGCCCCTGTCGGTAATCTCGCACAGTTTACCCAGCAGACGATTAAATCCCTTCGGAACAACCGTCCTGTATTCAAACCAGAAATCAAAAATATCTCCCAAAAGAAATATGGCATCGGCATCTTTTGCCGCCATATCCAGCCACGCCACCAGCGCCAGCTCGTGCTGTCGTCTGTCGGCAACAACAGGCGTCCCCAGATGGGCATCAGAAAGGAAATAATAGTTTGCCATGGTTGAAATAATTTACGGGAATCGTTACTGCCGATGTTCGATGTTCTCTTTTTCAAAGAGATGAATCAGTCCGAAAACGGCATAGTTAATCATATCCAGATAGTTTGCATCAATGCCTTCCGAGGCAAGCGTTTTACCGTCGTGCATTTCGATTTCTTTGGTGCGATAAATTTTCATCAGTATCATATCGGTGTACGATTCGGGACGCATGCTGCGCCATGCTTCATCGTAGTCGTGATTCTTTGCCGCCAGCAAATCTTTAGCTTTGGCAAGCGAGGCATTATATAGTTGCATGATTCGTTCTTTGGGCAGGTCAACGGCATCGGCAAAACCCAGCTCCAACTGAATCAGTCCGATAACGGCATAGTTGATAATGCCTATCAGTCCCGACTGAACATCTTCATCTACTAAGGCTACACCCTTGATTTCGATGTTTCTGATGCGGTTGGCTTTGATAAATATCTGATCGGTAACCGACTTGGGGCGCATAATACGCCATGCCGCGCCGTAGTCCGACAGTTTTTTTGTAAACACTTCGCGACAAAGGTCAGTAACCTTATCAAATTGTTGATTTGTAGTCATAGGATTATTTATTTTAGATACAAACGGACATCTCCCACAGCAGTTGCCATATCCACCATACAATCGCCCATACGCTCACATTCGGTAATAATGTCCATATAAAATGAACTTGCAAGGTAGGGGTATTTGCCCTCGTTGACGTCAAGAATATTCTGGGCTTTCAACTGCGTGCGGAAAGTATTTATTTCATTTTCTATGGTATGGCATTTGTTGAGGTCGGCGATTTGCAGATTGTCATTACTTAAAATTGCCGGCAACTGGGCAGCGGCGCTCTCAAGCAGGTTAAACATCAGTTCGATATTGGCTTTTATATCGTTGGTGAAAACGATATTCTGTTCATGCTGCCGAAAAATTGTTCGCGCCAGACTGTAACACAAGTCGGCGATACCCTCTATCTCGGCAATAATTTTCAGGTTAGCCTGCACTTGTCGTTTCCCGTTACTGCTGAGACGTCCTTCGGAAATTTTTCCGAGATAACCGGCTATTTCCACTTCCATACGGTCGCTGATGCTTTCGTATTTACGAATGCGGTTATACTTTTCTCCGAAATGTACCTTGTCAGTTTCGCGGAAGAGGCTGCGTACCTGCAGAAACATATTGAGCGTGCGCTGGCAATAGAGTTCTATTTCGCGGTGTGCCTGTACAAGCGACAATTCGGCGGTAGAAAGCAATCCGGTGGAAATATGATTCAAATGAAATTCCTCTTCGGTAGGGTTTTCGTATTTGCGCGGTGCAATGGCACGGGTTACGAAACGCACAATATATTGACTGAGACAGCATGCAATCAGCACATTAACCACATTATAAAGCGTATGAGACAGCGCCAGAGAGAACGCAACGCTCATAGCGTTGTCAAGTCCCCACTGTGCGACAAGCCACTGTATGCCTTCGACAAAGGGATGAAAAAATAGCAAAATCCAGATACAACCCGTTGCATTGAGGATAAAGTGCGAAAAGGCTGCTCGTCGGGCGGAGACATTGCCCGACCGTGCTGCTCGGTTCGCCATAACCGACGACCCCAGATTACTGCCAATGACCAGCACAACGCCCTGCTCCACAGAAATCCATCCATTAGCGCAAACAATAATGACAAAGGCAATAATGGCTGATGACGAGCGGGTAAGCGCCGCCAGAACAAATCCTGTTACCGTAAACAGCAGTGCGTGCGGCAGTCCGTTGTAGGGCAGCCATGCGATGTTCGCCGCCACTTCGGGATGTTGCAACAGGCAGGGGATGCCGTTCTCCAAACCATTAATGCCGACGAAAAACAGAGCGATACCGAAAATCAATTCTCCAACCGTTCTGCGGGTGTTGTTTTTGGAAAAAATAAACGGCACGCCAAATGCCAGCAACGGAATCGCTAATGATGCTATATCAGTGCGAAATGCCGCCAATGCAATAATCCACGCGGTAACGGTCGTACCGATATTCGCTCCCATAATCACGTGAAAAGCCTGTGCCAGAGTAAGCAGTCCGGTGTTCACAAAACTGACCACCATCACGGTTGTCGCCGATGACGACTGTATCAGCGCCGAGATGAAAATACCCGAAAACAACGCGACCCCCCGTGTTGAAGACATAGTGGTAATCAGTCCGCGCAACCTGCCGCCAACCATTTTTTGCAATGCCTCGCTTACCAGCTTTAAGCCGTAAAGAAAAATTCCGATATAGCCGACAATTGCCAACCCTTGTAATATGTCCATTTTCATATTCTAAAAAGATTCCCTATTTCAGGTCGCAAATTTAATGTTTTTTTGTTCTTTGCCGACGAACTTTAGCCTATTTTTACCCGTCAATAACAATCATTTGAAATTATCAATCATTTCTTTTATAAACAACGAATTACGTTAAGAGCGTCGATGCGGTATATTATCATTAACGACGTATTTTACGCATAACATAAACAGCATAATGTCAATTCGCTGCTAAGCACAGATTATAAACCTATGAAGAAAACGGTAAGAATTATTTGTAAAAATCTTAATCCCGAGCAACAGGAGAACTTTTTTCCCATCGGGACATCGCTACAGGAAATCTATCAGGCTCTGAACATTCGGTTGCCGCATCCCGTGATTGCCGCACGAGTCAATTACAAAGTGGAAAACCTGAGTTTTTTAGTCTATAAACCTAAAACGATTGAATTTATCGACATCTCCACTCCGTCTGGGATGCGCGTTTACAGCAGGACTATCAGTATGGTGCTGGCAAAGGCGGTACACGACCTGTTCCCCGCTGCCGTTCTGCGCATAGAGCATCCCATTTGCAAAGGCTATTACTGCACCGTTGACGGACGCGATAACCGCGTAGAACCTGTTACGGTGCAGCAGATTGATGCCCGTATGAAGCAGATTATTGCCGAGGACATGCCCATTATCTCCGATGAACGTCCAACGGAGGAGGTTATCGACATCTTTCGCCGACAGAATCAACCGGACAAGGTGATTTTGCTTGAGACAATGGGTATTTCCTATGCACGGTATTTTCGCATTGGTGATTTCTGTGATTATTACAGCAGCGTACTTGCGCCAAGCACAAGTTATGTGTCGCTTTTCGGACTGCGCAGTTATAAGAACGGATTTTTGCTCTATTCGCCCGATCGCGCCGACCCGTCCCGACTGCCGCAATTTGAAGAGCAGCAAAAAATGTTTGAAGTCTTCGACGAATTTGTCCAGTGGAATCGTTTGATGGGCTTAAGTAATGTCGGCGATTTCAACCGTATGAGCGACAGCGTTTCCGTTTATAACATGATAAAGGTGTCGGAGGCGTTGCACGAAAAGAAGATTGCACAGATTGCCGATGTGATTTGCCGGCAGTCGCAGTGCCGGTTTGTAATGATTTCCGGTCCTTCCTCGTCGGGAAAAACCACTTTCAGTAAACGGCTCTCCATACAGCTGATTGTTGCCGGATTAAAACCACTGATTATTTCAATGGATAATTATTTTGTAAACAGGGTTGAAACGCCTCTGGACGAATATGGTGAATGGGATTTTGAATCGCTTCACGCACTGGATCTGGATCTGTTTAACAGCCATCTGACAGCGCTGTTTCGTGGAGAGGAGGTGGAAATGCCTTTCTTCAACTTTGAGGACGGATGCCGTTATTTTCGCGGCGATACCATCAAGATGGAGCCGGACAACGTTCTGATTATAGAGGGTATCCATGCGCTTAATCCGGTTTTGAGCGCCACCTTGCCTCAAAAAGCCCTCTTCAAAATATACGTCTCCACGCTGACCACCGTTCCGCTTGATGACCACAACTGGATTTCAACCACCGATACTCGCCTGATACGCCGTATGGTACGTGATTATAAATTTCGCAACTACTCTGCACAGGACACGCTGTCGCGTTGGCAAAGCGTCCGGCGGGGAGAGGACAAATGGATTTTTCCCTATCAGGAACACGCCGATGTGATGTTCAATTCGTCGCTGATTTTTGAGTTGGACGTGCTGCGCAAACACGCCGAGCCAATTTTGGAGGATGTGCCGCAGTATTGTGAAGAATATACGGAAGCGCACAGGCTGCTCAAGTTTCTTAAATATTTCCGTCCGATACACGACCACGAAATACCGCCCACGTCATTGCTTCGCGAATTTTTGGGCGGAAGCAGTTTTCGTTATTGAACGCCAGCCACCGCTAATCCTTAATAAAAAGCGGATGTCTGTCTTCGCCGATTTCCTGCGCAAGGATGTGTTTATATCGCTCGGAAATAGCGTTCAATTCTCTGATAAGCTCTTCATAATTCGCCTCTCCGTTCACCAGAACCAATGCTTCTACCATATCCAGAAGTGTCCGTAGCGCCTTGTCTGTCTCGGCGCGGACGACCTTCATTTGGGGCGTCGGACGCTGAGCGACTTTGGGATGACGTTCCCTCATCAACTGTTTAAGAAGGTCGTTTTCCATCCGTAACTGTGCCAGCCAGTCGCCGATTGCCAGCGTGTTGACTTCGGAAGTGTAATTGCCGGTAAGTTCGCGTAGCAGGTCGTCGATAGCGACAGTTTCCTGGTCTAATGTCTTGGCTGCGATATTGTGACCATTCTTCAGAACGACATCAATTCTGTTTGCGGCGTTCCGTTTAAAGGCATTAAAGTGGTATTTAGCAGATTGTACGGCGTCCACCAAGCCGCGATAGATACCGTCGCGCACATAATCCTGCGCGGCAATTTCAGCAGTATATTCGCTTTTGCGAATAATGTCCAGCGCCGAACGTTCGACGTCTATGGCGCTGTTGTAAACTTTGTACAGGGACAAAAATCCCAGTGGTTTCGGGTCAAACCGGTTGAGGAGTCCATTTACTGTTTCGTTGTACTCCACGTGAACTTCGTTACGAAGGCTTTCATATCTGAAACGAACAATAAAACTTGTGTTCATAAAACATTTATTTTTAATGACATAAATAACATATATATTGGTTCACTCCACCGAGGGCTGGCTGACACTTTCGGAAACTTCCGACGAGAACTTGACACAATTGGAAATACAGGTATATGGCAAGGAAACGCAAAGAAACGCAAAGAAACTTCGCGCCGTAAACCGTCAAATAAAAAAAGTCTAAGATTTTGTTAATCCCTTGAATACAAGGAGTTAAGCTGAATGCAGGGGGGGCTTTTGTAACGAACTTACTTTTAGCCGGTTAAACCGTCTAAACTGCAAAAATGGTGAATATAGAATACCTGATTTAAGCATCGTCTGGATTTGATTTTAGATGTGTATAAGAACGGGGCAAAGATAATGCTTTTTTAGTTTTTTAGTTAGTAGAGTGTAGTTATTAGTTTTCAGTTTTTCTCTCTGGGGCTGTCTCAAAAGTAATTTAGCCACGGATAACACGGACTTACACGGAATCCCATTTCCCCCTCGTTACAAACGAGGGGGAGAGATTACGTCCTTTGGCTTCGCTGATTTTCAATTCAGGACGTGACACTTTTTAGAGGAAATTCTTAGAAATATAAAAAACATTAAAAGTGTACATGCCTGCGATTTCTTTTTATACTTTTGTCGGGCAAAAAAGTCAAATAGTGCGAAACGGTTGTCATCCGAGTGCACAAAGAGGCGCATAAGAACCGTAAAACGGTGTAAAAAAGTTAGTTACAGCTGTTTTTTTATATGTCATTATTATCGGTTTTACGTCATTTTATTTAGTTATTACATAATATAAAAGTTCAACATTTAAATTATTACGGTATGAAAAAGATTGTTTTGTTTTCGTTGTTGCTGTTCTGCGGCGTAACGCTGTTTGCACAGCAAAAACAGGTTGTAGAATTTACGGAAAAGACGCACGATTTTGGCGTCGTGAAAGAAGAGGTAAACCGCATCAGTTACGATTTTGTTTTTAAGAACATCCATTCCACGCCTGTTACGCTCAAAAGTGTTAAGGCATCGTGCGGCTGTACCACTCCCGCATGGAGTAAAGAGCCGATAGCGCCCGGACAAACGGGAACTATTACGGTTACTTATTCCACAGCAGGTCGTCCCGGTATGTTCACCAAGAGCATTGCCGTTGTCTTGAGCAATGGTAGCGAAGACTTCAACGAAACACTTTATATCAAAGGCGAAGTTACTCCCAAAGCTCAACCGGAGGAAGAGAGCAACACAATCGGCGAAACGGCGAAATAAGCGATTGATTCAATGACTCACAAGAGACACGCGCACAATTTCGGTACGCCGGCAGAAAAGACAGTGCAACCACCGAAGTTTATCTTTGGTGGTTGCACTACGCTTGTTTGAAGACAGACAATGTGTTCGGAAAAAGCAAAAACGTGTTTCATTCACAATAGAATTTCAAACAGCAGCCTAATGTATCATCATCATATCGAAGACGACACTCATTACCCCGGTTTGTCGGTCAGTAAAGGTATTGCAACCCCTCCGATGCGCAATCCGTATAAAAAAACGTTTAAACATCGTCCTCAATATACAACGGCAGATTTTGTTCAGGGCATATTGGATGGCGACCGAACAGTTTTGAGTTTGGCTGTTACACTGATTGAGAGCGCCAATCCGGTGCATTATGCACAGGCGCAGGAGGTGGTTGAACAATGTCTGCCTTATGCCGGCAAATCGTTGCGATTAGGCATTACCGGCGTGCCGGGAGCAGGAAAAAGTACCTTTATCGACACGCTCGGCAGCGCTATTGTTACTTCGGGCAAGCGGCTGGCAGTGCTGGCAATCGACCCAAGCAGCGGACGGTCGAAGGGCAGTATCCTTGGCGACAAAACACGTATGAATGTACTTTCCGTATCGGAAAATGCTTTTGTACGTCCTTCACCGTCGGCAGGTTCATTAGGTGGCGTTGCCCGAAAAACGCGCGAGACCATTGTCCTCTGCGAGGCAGCCGGTTTTGATACGGTTTTCGTTGAAACAGTTGGCGTCGGACAGTCTGAAACGGCAGTACACAGCATGGTGGACTTCTTCTTACTCATACAGCTTGCCGGTACGGGCGATGAATTACAGGGTATAAAACGCGGTATTATGGAAATGGCTGACGGTATCGCCATCAACAAATGCGACGGGAGCAATATAGACAAAGCCAATCTGGCAAAAAATCAGTTTCAGAACGCACTGCATCTGTTCCCAATGCCCGAATCGGGCTGGTTGCCTCAGGTGATAACCTGCTCGGCATACGAGCGTACCAACATTGACAAGGTATGGAAAATGATTATGGACTATGCCACATTTACACAGGAAAACGGTTATTTCAACCGTAAGCGTCGTGCGCAAGGCAAATACTGGATGTATGAAACCATTGACGAACAGTTGCGCAATAGTTTTTATCGCAACATGACCATTGAAAAAATGCTCAAAAAACTGGAACATCAACTTGACAAAAACGAAATATCATCGTTTGCGGCAGCGCATAAACTGCTTGATGTCTATTTTGATATAAAATCGAATAAGGAAGATGAACGCTAAATATCATAAATATCACAATAGTATTTTATCAATTATTATTTTAACAATTAATTTTTTACACAACTATGAGAAAAATCGCATTTGTAGCTCTTGCTCTATTGGTAGCAACTGTCGGTATGGCAAAAAAAAACAAAAAAACAGAACCTGTCCCTGTAGCAGAACCACCAATGACTGAAATGCAAGAAGTTAGCTACGCTCTTGGAGCGAGTATGGGTGAAGGGTTATTACAAAACAGTTCCAAAGCGGGCATTACGCTTGACTTGGAATCCCTTCTGAAAGGTGTTGGCGATGGTTTTTCTTCGTCAAACAAATTCGATGAGGCAAAGATGCAGCAGAGTTTTGCCAAGCTCGACAGTATTGTCATGGAACAGCAAAAGCTGGCAGCAGCCAAAGACAAAGAGTTTTTGGAGCAGAACAAAAACACTTTTGGTATCATCACAACGCCCTCAGGGTTACAGTACAAGGTGATAACAATGGGCGACGGACCAACTCCTGCCGCTACCGACAAGGTGAAGGTACATTATCATGGCACCACCATTGACGGTACCGTTTTCGACAGTTCCGTTGACCGTGGCGAGCCTATCACTTTTGCACTTAATCAGGTGATAAAAGGCTGGACAGAGGGTGTGCAACTGATGCCCGTAGGGTCGAAGTTCATCTTCTGCATTCCGTCGGAACTGGCGTACGGAGAGCAGGGAGCCGGCAATGGCGTTATTAAGCCCGGAGCAACCCTGATTTTTGAGATTGAACTTCTGGGAATCGAACAGCCGTAAGGCGTCGAGAACAGTTACGAACTATGAGTGATGAATTGCGGAAGCAATTCATCACTCGCAGTTTATTCATTGTGTATGGGATACTTCAAAAACCTTGTACGGGACAACCGTCCTTTCTTCATACCGTTTCTGCTTTTTCAGATAGTTGGGATATGTCTGGTTGTGCTTCTGGATAAGTATGAGATACATCTGTTTCTCAACGATTATCACACACCATTTCTGGACAAACTCTTTATTGGCATCTCCGAGCTGGGAGGCACGGCGCCGCTCTTCGTCTGCGCTGCTGTTTTCTTCTTTCGCGTCCGTTTGGGTTGTTATATGTCAGTCCTGCAACTGGCGGCAAATGCCATTACGGCGCTTGTGAAACCTCTTTTTCACATTGACCGTCCAAAGCTACTCTTTGAGCAACTTAATTTACCTCTTTATACCATAGACACATTGCAGATTCATGCCCATAACAGTTTTCCAAGCGGTCATACGACGGCTGCGTTTGCTCTTTTCTTTGCTCTCTGTTTGGCGGTCAAGAATAAGACGCTTAAACTAATCTGCTTTTTCTTGGCTTTGCTCACAGGTTTTTCCCGAATCTATCTGGCACAGCATTTTCTGGAAGATGTTTTAGCCGGTTCGGCAGTGGCGCTGTTCGTCGGGCTTTTGCTGTATCGCTGGTTTGACGATTCCCATAGCTGGGGCAACCGGTCGGTGCAATACTACGTCAGACAATGCTCTAAAAAAGCAGGTGTTTAGCTGAATTATCGTATCTTTGTGCCGCAATAAAACTTTATGACAATAAAAAGAGTTTTTTAGTGTTATCTCAAAGATGATTACCGTTAAATTGCCGCTCGGGCGCTATCTTGTTTCGACAGCCGTATTGCTGTGTCTGCTGGGATGTTCTACGAAGAAAAATACGTGGAGCACCCGTACGTATCATAGCCTTACCACCCGTTACAACGTCCATTTTAATGCCAATAATTCCTATAAGTCAGGTATTGACGCTCTCAATAACAATCATAAAGACGATTACTCGCGCCTGTTGCCGCTTTTTCCAATCAGCAATCACGATGGCGGCAAAGCCATCTCCTCGCAAATGGACGTTACGGTAGAAAAGTGTCGAAAAGCCATTAAACTACATTCCATTAAGAAAAAACCGCAGCGTAAATCCAAACGCATGCGTGATTCCGATTATAAGAATTATTATAATCAGGAAGAATTTAATCCGCAGGTCAAACGTGCGTGGCTGCTGCTCGGAGAGGCGGAGTTTCACAAGGCAGACTTTATCGGAGCGGTGGGGACGTTCTCCTATATTATGCGTCATTTCTCTACCGAGCGAACGGTGGTTGCCGAAGCGCGTATCCGGATGGCAAAAAGTTATGCCGAAATGGGCTGGCTTTATGAAGCCGAAGATGCACTCGGTAAGATTGACGAGAGCGCCCTTACCGCGCAGTTGAACGGACTGTTTGCCGCTGCCAAAGCAGACCTGTTACTCAAAGAGGAACATTACAAAGAGGCAATTCCATTCCTGCTTGTTGCCTGTGAGAAAGAGAAAAGCCGCTATCAAAAGACCCGTTTTGAATTTGTTCTGGGACAACTCTACGAAAAAGATATGCAAAACCGGCAGGCAACAGCACATTTTCTCAAGGCAAAAAGTCTTGCCCCCAACTATGAAATGCGGTTTAATGCCGAATTGCGGGCTATGCAATCGGATGTAAACAGCGCCAAAGCTATAAAGGCTTTGCAAAAGATGGCAAAAAACAGCAACAATAAAAACTATCTTGACCAGATTTATACCGCAATCGGCAATCAGTATCTTGCCATCGGTCAGGAGGAGCAGGCAATCGAAAGTTTCAAAACGGCTATCACGCTAAGCACGCGCAATGGCATCGAAAAGGCGGTGGTAGCCCTGTTGCTGGGCGATATTTATTACAACAAACAAAGCTACACAGAGGCGTCGTCGTGCTACGATACGGTGGTAACCTATATGCCGAATACTCACATCGACTATCCGAGGGCAAGCCGTATGGCGGATATTTTGGGAGAACTTGTGTTTCAAATCAACACCATCCAGTTGCAGGATAGCCTGCTGCATCTCTCTACGCTTTCGCGCGAAGCGCAAATGAAGGTGATTGACAAGATTATTGCCGACGTCGTTATGCAACGTGAAAAAGCCGCTGCCGATTCTGTCGCTGCGGCGGCTATGGCTGTTGCGCAGGCGAATGCCCTTGCCAACACCACCGTTGCGCCTGTGCCAATCGGTATGAGCGGGTCAGCAGACTGGTATTTCTACAATTCGCGACTTATGACGGCAGGCAAAAGCGAGTTTGCAAAAAAATGGGGACGGCGTAATCTGGAAGATAACTGGCGGCGACAAAACAAAGCCGGCAGTTTTCTGTCGTCCGAAGATATTGATAGTGACGAGGCAGTTCCCGATACCGATACCGATACCGTTGCGCCCGTGTCAACCGACGAGCTTGACCCCGCCTACTATCTGGCTCAGATACCGACTACCGAGGCGCAAAAGCGCGACGCACACCTGCAAATTGCCGATGCACTCTATCAGTCGGGCGGCATCTATCTGGCGCTGTTGCACGACGACCCCCGCGCAGAAGCCACATACAGGGATTTTCAACGCCGTTATCCCGCCGACGAACGCAAGGTGGAGACCTATTATTATATCTATCAGATTGCCGGAAGAGCAGGTGATACGGAGGCACAAAATGTTATGCGGGAGAAAATTATAACCGAATTTCCGGACAGTAAATATGCCACCATTCTGTCTCAGCCCGACTATTTGGAACGATTAGCCGAAATGAATCTGATGCAGGATTCACTTTATCGCATCACGTATCAAGCCTATTCCGAAGCGCGTTTTGACACCGTAGAGGCAATCTGTCAACGGATGCTTACTACCTATCCGCTGTCGGAGCTGATGCCTAAGTTTGCGTTTCTTAATGCGTTGAAAATTGGGAAAACAGAATCTCACGAAGCGTTGCGCACTGCCCTTACCGATTTGGTAACTAAATATCCCGACAGCGACGTGGCGTCCATTAGCAAGGATATTCTGGCGCTTATTGCGCAGGGAAAGGAAACTGCGGCGGTCAGCTCTGAGGAGGAGACGCCGGGCAGTCTGGTTGCGCGGCGCAATCTGGCTGCCGAGCAGGAAGTCGTTGAGATGCAAAGCGCCGTCAAACCGTTCTCCGGACAGATACAGGAGGGGCATGTACTGGTTTTAATCCCCAAAGAAAACACCAGAGAACGGATAAATGAACTGCTTTATGATGTGGCGGCGTTCAACTTCTCAAAGTTTATGATTAAGGATTTTGATTTGGAGCTGCGGATACTCGACGGGTATCGAGCGCTGGTAATATCAAAACTCGAGAGTCGCGAGGAGGCGCTTTGGTATGAACAGACACTACTTGCAGAGCCTCTTTTTCAGGGGCGAATCACCTACGACGTCTGCGAAAGGTTTAATATCGCCGAGACAGACCTGCTCCTTATTGGCAACGGACATACGATAGAGGATTATATTAATTATCTAAAAGTAAAATAACCCGACAGGCGTAATATAAAGTTGTCAGTTTTCAGTTTGTCCCTTCTGTCCTTAACGACCTCTTAGGAGAGGAATTTAGCCACAAATGCACGAATACAACCCCTCGGCGTAGCCAATAACTAAACTCTACACTCTAAAAACTAAAAAAATATTATTCACTATTCGTTATTCACTAAAAAAATATTACCTTTGCCACCGTTATTGTTCACATCTAAAATCAATACAAAAAGATGCTTACACAGGGGATTCTATATTCACCATTTTTTCAGTTTAGACGGTTTAACCGGCTAAAAGTAAGCTCGTTACAAAAGCCCCCCCCTTCTCCTTCTCCTTCTCCTTCTCCTTCTCCTTCCCGTCCTACTCCTCCTCCTCCTAGTCCTACTCCTCCGACTCCTACTCCTGCTC
>JAISXJ010000189.1 GCA_031270565.1 Prevotellaceae bacterium | reverse complement strand
CTTCATAGTCGTGTAAACATCAGCAAAGTCAATGTTGATATAACCCTCTTCCGTGATAATCTCGGCAATTCCCTTTGCTGCCTGCGTGAGCACATCGTCCGCATAGGCGAACGCCTGAGAGACCTTGAAGTTAGGATAGATGGTACGCAGTTTATCGTTATGAATCACGAGCAACGCATCCACGTGTCGGCTCATTTTCACCACACCGCGCAACGCCTGTTTGATTTTCTGTTTTCCCTCAAATTCAAAGGGAATGGTAACAATGCCTACGGTGAGAATCCCCAGTTTTCTCGCCGCTTCAGCAATAACGGGCGCCGCTCCCGTTCCTGTTCCGCCGCCCATTCCCGCCGTAATAAAAGCCATCCGGGTATTGTCCGCAAGCATCTTTTCGATTTCGGATAAAGACGCTTCGGCAGCTTCACGGGCTCGTTCCGGCTTGCTGCCGGCGCCCAACCCGAACGTAACATCCGGACCGAGCTGTATCTGCGTCGGCACAGGCGACTTGCGCAGAGCCTGGTCATCCGTGTTGCAGACAACAAAGGTTACGTCCTTGATGCCCTGCAAATACATGTGCTTGACGGCATTACAGCCACCGCCCCCTACGCCAATAACCTTGATAATGTTCATATTCGACAATTGAAGTGCATATTTGACAGGTTCATCGTTAAGCAAGTCAGAGATTGATTCGGTAGTCATCTTTGTATGAATTTAGAGTTGTTACATTTGTGATTCTTCAGAGAAAAGGTTGGTAAATCCCTGTTCCACCCGTTTCAGTCGATTGAGTATTTTCTTGCGGTCTTTTTGGGGGGGTGGGGTATCATGCCTTATCGGTGTACCCGGCGGTTTAGGCAGTTCCTGACAACAGTGTTGGTCGGCGGCACAGAGCAGCCCGACAATCAGGGCATAAGACGGTTTGAGATACTCAGCGCCGGAGTCCGGCGTCAATCGCCCGGCGTGAGAGGCATATTGCACACGCATACCGCTCATATCTTCAACCAGTCGATTGAGATGCAATAGTCTGGATGCTCCTCCGGTAAGCAGGATGCCCGCATCCAACCGGTCGGCAAGCCCTGATTGTTCAATCTGTTCAAGAACATACTGAACAATCTCACTCTGTCGCGCTTCAATAACCCTTGCCAAATCGGCGTAGGAGGCAACCTGCTCCGCAGTGTTGGTTATTGGCAGAGGTGTGTCTTTTAACTGTTCATTGAGCAGGGCTGCAACCGCAGAACCATTTTGGATTTTCAATTGCTCGGCGACAGTCTCGGATACATTCAGCGCCATAATATCGCGGGTGATATGCTGTCCGCCAAAAGGAATAACGGCAAAATGACGCATAACTCCCCCCTTGTAGATAGTTACAGACGTACATCCCGCTCCAAAATCAATCACGGCACACCCCATCTGCCTCTCCTCCTCCGACAGCGTTGCCTGAGCAACCATTAACGGTCCCATACAGGGAATGGCATCACAGATACCTCGAAAAATGTTTTTGTCAAGGTTTTCTTTCAGCGCCGGTATGCTCATAGCCACCGCATAATTACCAACAATCAGGTTGCCCGATATTCCCACAGGGGATAAAACGGGTTTGTCGTCGAGCAGGTATTCCTGTGGGAAAACGTCAAGAATCAACCGTTCTGCTGTTGGAGCATTGAGCAACTCCAGCCTCATATCTTCGAGCAGTTCGGGCGTTACCTCTGTATGATTGAGGTTGCGTCCAACAGGCACGTTAACCGTGCGTAGCGAATGTCCATTGTAGCAGACGTAGAACTGCATAATTTTCATGTTAATACGGTTTTCAAGTTTCTTAATCAACTCTGACAGTTTAAAACTTACCGTACTGGCATTGGTGATGATACCATTGCGCACAGCATTGGGCGGCGTGGCGCTATTCTCCATATTCAGTATCCTGAGCTGCCCGTCGTTGTTTTTTTGTGCTGCTATCAGCGTCAGTTTTGAGTTGCCAATGTCGGCGGCAACAATAATTGGGGATGTATCCATATCTGTTTTTCTAATTAATTCATTTATTTCTATCATTTATTATCTATCGTTTCGTACAGACAACCTGTCCGTTGTAACGCAAATCAATAATCGCATAACGGTTCCATCCGATTTTATTGAGCGCTTTCGTGTAGAAAATTTTAAGTTTATCCAGTTTATCGGCATAATCATCCAACCGTCCCAGTCGAATGATGTGGTTGCCTACACGTGGCGTCAACTCCACATCTCCGTTTGACAGCAGATAGATTTGTTCTATTTGTGCTGCCAGAAAACGATCCTTTTGCAGGAAAACGATAAAATCGTATAGTTCGTGTGTTGCCATCTGTTTTGTAACGGCGCCCGACACAACCGGTAACCACGTCGGGCAGGATGTCGATACGGGCATTATGCAACGTTCCGTATCTACCAGATAATTATTCCCCGTCATCACTTTAAAGACAGGGGTACGCGGTGTTATCTCAATGGCAACATCTCCTGCAGTAGTTCGGTAGCACGATACGTGTCTGATGGCAGGCAATTTGGCAATGGTCGCTTCAATCTTGCCAAGCAATACATCAGAGCCGGTTTTGCCGATAGGATTCAACCTTTCTCTGTTGAGAAAACGTAGAATATCATCTTCTGTGAGACATTGTCCGTCGTTCGAGATATGAAGATGGACAGCTACCTTTTTACAGACATCCGTTTGCCTGTGTAAATGCAGGTAAACCACGCTCCAAACCAGATAACCCACCATAAGCATTATTCCAAGAGAGATTAATATGATTTTCCAGACTTTCATAAATATCGGTTCTTAGCGTTTTTTTAAAAAGTCAACTATCTGCGGTATGTAACCGTCAATGTCTCCTGCGCCGATAGTGAGCAGCACATCGAAAGCGCGCTCTTTGAGTGTTTCGAGCAGTTCGGCTTTGGTGGTAAGCGTTTTGTTTGGGTTGGTGATTTCGTCGAAAATGATTTGCGACGTAACACCAGCAATCGGTTCTTCACGCGCCGGATAGATTTCCACCAGTATCACGCTGTCCAACTGTGATAATGCGTCGGCAAATGCCTGATAGAAATCTCTTGTTCGAGAATAAAGATGTGGCTGGAATATGCCAAGCACGTGTTTGTCGCTATAAAGCGCCTTCACGGAGCGGATGCTTGCCCGAAGTTCTTCGGGATGATGGGCATAATCGTCAATCATTACAACGCTGTCGGTTTTCAGATGTGTTTCAAAACGTCGCCGGATACCGGCAAACGAAGCCATACCACGCTTCAGTTCGTTAGCGGTTACGCCATTGAGCCACGCTACAGCCATAGCAGCTACGCCATTTTCAATGTTTACGACAACCGGCGCCCCCAGTTGAATGTCGTAAATCCGCTCGCTGGGCGTGATGAAATCGAAGACAATTTCACCGTTACCGATGCGTATGTTATCGGCATAAAAATCTGCCTGTTCAATGGCTGAATAGGTGTAATGCTTTACTTGCGGTTGCAGGCGTGGCGTCAAAGCGATGTTCTTTTTGGAAATCAGACAGCCGGTAATCAGAGTAGTAAACTGTTCAAAAGCCTCAACGTAGGCTTCGTGTGTCCCGTAAATGTCCAGATGGTCGGCGTCGGTGGAAGTGATGACTGCCATACGAGGCTGCAAACAATGAAAAGAACGGTCATATTCGTCCGCTTCTATCACCACTAAATCACTTTGGTCGGAAAGAAGCAGATTACTGGCGTAATTGAGCGAGATACCACCCAGAAAAGCGTTGCAATCGACGTGGCTCTCTTTGAGCAGATGTGCTGCCATGGTGGACGTGGTGGTTTTACCGTGCGTACCGGCAAAACAGAGGGCGTTTTGCATACGGGTGATTTCGCCAAGCGCCTCCGCCCTTTTCTGCACGGTGAAGCCCTGTCTGCGAAAGAAGAGCAGTTCGCTGTGGTCATTCGGCACGGCAGGTGTATAGACTACCAGCGTTCTGTCGGCGTCCTTGAATGACGCCGGAATCAACGCCACGTCGTCCTGATAATGTACGGTGATGCCCTCCGTTTCCAACTCTTCGCAGAGCAGACTGCGTACGCGGTCATATCCGGCGACAATACCTCCTTTGGCATTGAAATAGCGTGCCAGAGCGCTCATCCCGATACCGCCGATTCCCAGAAAATAGTAGTGCGTGTAAGTCTGTTTCATGCTTATTTTTGTGTTCCGTATTTTTTCGATAACGCTATCACTTCCTGTGCGATGCGTTCTGCCGAATTATGTTCCGCCAGGGAATAAATATTTTTTGAAAGTGTCTTCAAACGCTCTTCCTGCCGTATCAACGACAGCGCCTGGGGGACAAGGGAGTCTTTGGCGCAGGCATCCTCCACCAGTAGGGCAGCCTCCTTGTTAACCAGCGCCATCGCGTTATGTCTCTGGTGATCTTCGGCAACATTGGGCGAAGGCACCAGAATCGCCGGTTTACCCAGCAGACACAGTTCCGAAATAGAACTTGCTCCCGCCCGTGAAATCACCAGGTCTGCCACACCGTAGGCATAATCCATACGGTCAATAAAATCTGTGATAAAAATATTTTGACAGTCATACGGCGCAACCGCCTCCCGCGCCTTGCCGATATAGTTTTTCCCCGTTTGCCAAATCACCTGTATTTCGGATTGTATAAGCGTTTCCAGATGCGCCAAAATACTCTGATTGATGGTATGCGCTCCAAGACTGCCGCCAATGACAAGTAATGTTTTGCGTTGCGGGAAGAGGTCGAAATGGGCAAAGCCTTTTGCTCTGTCCTCACTGTCCGTTATCAGATTTTGTCGAATGGGATTACCGGTCAAAACGATTTTTTCAGCGGGGAAAAACCGTTCCATACCGTTATAAGCAACACAGATACGCGATGCTTTTCGAGCGAGCCATCGGTTGGTGATTCCGGCAAACGAATTTTGTTCTTGCAGCAACACCGGTACGTTCAGCATATCGGCGGCGACCATAGCGGCTCCGCTGGCGTAACCGCCAACGCCAATAGCTGCATTGGGGCGAAACATACGAACAATACGTTTTGCCTGTCGGATACTCTTCCACAGAAGAATGGGTATTCGGATGTTTTTCCACAACTGTTGACGGTTGAACCCCTGTATGGGCAGCCCAACAATGCGATGTCCGGCTTCCGGTACGCGCGTCATCTCCATACGTCCGAGCGCTCCTACAAAAAGTATTTCGCAATCGGGTTGCAACTTCCGTAGCGCATCGGCTATACTGACAGCGGGGAAAATATGTCCACCCGTACCACCACCACTGATTAGAAATTTCATATTATAATTAAGAATAATGAGTGATTAATTAATCATCTTCTTCGTAGAGCAATTCGTCGTCGGATGCGCTGTCAATGAGCGTTATGCGAGGGCGATTGTTCACAGTGAAATCAAGCCAGTTCTGATGCGCCATCACCTGAAGTTTATCTATCAGTTTTGTAGTGATGGCGATTTTATAAGGGCGCGAAGAGAGTTTTACCCTGTCCTTGCTCTCATTGTCGAAAATTTCAACGTAAAGTATTTTATTGCCCGGAAATGCCTCCAAAAGCATTTGCAACTCGGTGGATAACATCGTGTCAATCTTATCCAGAGAGAGTTGAATGGTCAAATGCCTGAGCATGTGATTTGCTTCATCGTCCAACAGTTTGATGCTGTTGATTTTCATTGTGGCTTCTTTGTTTTTTTGGGGGTCTGTTTCTCCCTGTTTTTGCCACGACGATTGTCGCTCCTGCACGCTGCCGCTGACGGTTACAAACAAATCCTTTTTCAGAAAATTGCGAAACTCAACAAAATCTTTTCCAAACAGAGGAAACTCAAACTGTCCGGAATAGTCTTCAACCGTGAAAGCTCCGTAAGGCTTGTTGGTACGCGAAATGCCTTCGCGGGCAGCAGTAATCATTCCCGCCACCGAATAATTGACAATATCAATGCGCTGACCTGCTGCTGCCTGTTTCTTTGCCCTGTCATACGCCTCGCGCAGTTGCGTTACCGTATGAGAACAGCCGTATTCAATCTCGGTACGATAGGTGTCAAGCGGGTGAGAGGAGAGATAGATGCCTACCAGTTCCCGCTCTTTGTTGAGCCGTTCAAGAGATGACCATTCCGCCCCTTTCGGCAATACGGGATGAGGAATATCTCCCATATCATCAAAGCCTGCAAAAAGGGAGGCGCTCTCCTGCTTTTTACAAGCCTGATAGCGTTTTCCGTACTGTATCAACAAGTCAATAGCCGATTCATTACGCATGTTAGGCGCTACATACTCCTCGCGTCTGTATTCCTTGAAGCAATCGAATGCTCCCGAAAGCGCCAGACTGTCGATGCTTTTTTTGTTGCAGGCATTCAAATTGACACGTTCAACAAAGTTGAAAATATCGGTGTAGAGACCGTTGGCTTCGCGTTCCGTTACAATGGCTTCTACCGCCCCCCTGCCTACGCCCTTGATAGCTCCCAGTCCGAAACGAATAATATTGTTATTCAAAACGGTAAAGGTCAAGTCCGATTCATTGACGTCAGGAGGCTTCACCTCAAGCCGCATAGCGCGACACTCATCCATCAGCTTGGTGATTTCCGTAATGTTATTTTGATTGCGAGTAAGCGTAGCTGCCATAAATTCGGCAGGATAATGCACTTTCAGGTAGGCAGTCTGATAGGATACCAGCGAATAGCACGTGGCATGCGACTTGTTGAAAGCGTATGAGGCAAATTTTGCCCAGTCGCTCCAGATTTTCTCCAGTGTTTTGGTATTGTATCCGTTGGCAACGCCGCCGTTAATGAATTTCGGTTTAAGAGCATTCAGTTCCTTTTCCAGTTTTTTCCCCATCGCCTTGCGCAACTTATCGGATTCGCCTCGCGTGAAATTGCTCAACAGACGGGAGAGTAACATCACTTGTTCCTGATAGACGGTGATACCATACGTGTCTTTCAGATATTTTTCCATAACGGGAATATCGTACCGGATAGCTTCCGTACCGTGTTTGCGGGCAATGAATTGCGGAATGTAATCCATAGGACCGGGACGGTAGAGGGCGTTCATGGCAATCAAATCTTCAAAAACGGTTGGCTGCAGGTCGCGCAGGTATTTCTGCATACCGGGCGACTCAAACTGAAACGTGCCAATCGTACGTCCCGAACTGTAGAGAGCGTAAGTTTCCGGATCGTCAATGGGGATGGTGTTGATGTCAACGTCTATTCCGCGCGATTTCTTAATGTTAGCTAAGGCTTCCTTGATAATGGAGAGTGTTCTTAGTCCGAGAAAGTCCATTTTTATCAAGCCTACCGATTCCACGTGATGCCCCTCGTACTGGGTAACAAGCACATCTTCTTCCTTTTCGGAAGTTTTGTCTTTTGCCGTGCTTAACGGAATAAAATTGGTCAGGTCGTCTGCTCCGATGATGATGCCGCAGGGATGTACACCGGTTTGACGTATAGTGCCTTCCAGTTCTGCGGCATATTCAAGCATCGTGGCAACGTTTTTGTCTTCGCCATAGCGTAATTTTTGCAGTTCCGGAACATATTTGATACAGTTGACGATGTTTATTTTCGGGGGCTTCCCTGAGCTTTTGTCAATGAGACTGTCATTGAATTTATCGGGTATGAGCGCTTTGATTTCGTTTACTTTTGTGAGAGGCACATTTTGTACGCGCCCCACGTCGGCAAGCGCCGATTTGGTTGCCATACCGCCAAAGGTGATGATGTGAGCTACACGTTCTTTACCATATTTCTCCGTTACCCAACGCAGTATGGCTGCGCGTCCGTCATCGTCAAAGTCAATGTCAATATCGGGCATGGAAATACGGTCGGGATTGAGAAAACGTTCAAACAGCAAATCATATTTAATGGGATCAACATCCGTGATTTTCAGGCAATACGCCGCCACCGACCCTGCTGCCGATCCCCGTCCGGGACCTACCGCAACACCTATGGAACGGGCAACACGGATGAAATCCTGTACGATAAGAAAATAGCCCGGATAGCCCATTGTCTTCATCACGTGCAGTTCAAAGTCGATGCGTTCCTGCAATTCGGGCGTTATCTCTGCGTAGCGATCTGCAACACCTTCCAGAGTCAGTTTGCGCAGATAATCGGCTTCCAGTTTGATGCGATAGAGCCTGTCGATGCCGCCGAGTTGTTGAATTTTCTTGTCGGCAGCCCGTTGGTCAAGCACAACTTTGCCGTTTTCATCGCGGGTAAATTCATCGAACAACTCCTGATGCGAATAGCGTTCGCGGTACAATGCTTCCGTGCCAAAGGATTCGGGAATGTCAAACTCCGGCATAATAGGGTCGGAATCAAGACTGTAATGTTGTACCTTTTCTGCTACGGCGAGAGTTGTTGTCAGGGCATCCGGCACGTCAGCAAAGATGTCAGCCATCTGTTGAGGTGTTTTGAAAAACTCCTGTCGGGTGTAACGCATACGGTTGGGGTCATCCAAATCCTTGCCCGTGCTCAGGCAAATCAGGCGATCGTGTGCTTCGGCATGTTCCGCCTCTACGAAATGCACATCATTGGTGGCAATGATTTTGGTATTGGTTTTTTCGGCTAATTGCAAAATGATTTCATTCACCCGCATCTGTTTCTGAAAAACCTCCTGGTCGCCTCCCGAACCGTCGGTTTGATGGCGTTGGATTTCGAGATAAAAGTCATCGCCAAAGAGTGATTTAAACCACAAAATCGTATCTTCTGCCTCCTTGATATTGCCTGCCAGAATATGCTGGGGAATCTCTCCTCCCAGACATGCAGAAGTAACAATCAACCCTTCGTGATATTTGGCAAGCAACTCCTTGTCGATGCGCGGACGCTGATAGAAGCCGTCAATCCACGATACGGATACAATTTTGCACAGGTTTTGATACCCTTTCTTATTTTTTGCCAGCAAAATCAGATGATAGCCACTGTAATCGACAATCTGTTCCGTGCCACGATCTGTGAAATATTTGACATTTTTGTCCTTGTCGTACAGTTGGCGGCGGGCGCAATAGGCTTCTACACCGATAATGGTTTTAAAATTGCACAGTTTTTTGTAATGGGCTTGGGCATTTTCCAGTTTTGGGGTAATTGATGCATCTTCGTTGACGGCTTTTTCGAGTTGTTCAAGCTCTGTTTTGGCTTTGTAGCGCAGGCTGTTTATGTAATCGAGCATCTCTTTTATGCCGTACATGGTGCCGTGATCGGTCAACGCCATTGCCGGCATGTTACAGGCGAGGGCTTTATCTATCAGATCGGGAATCTTCGACATGCCGTCGAGGATAGAGTAGTGGGAATGGACATGAAGATGAACAAAACTCATAACCGGATAATTTCGTAGTTAATTGGTAATAAATACATTATAAATAAGCAAAAAGAAGATAATAAGGCGTGCAAGTTAAAGAATTGTTATTGCAATTAAAAATGTAACGGATAAAAGTTATTAACAGCCGTATTCCCGCTAACCGCAAACACTTTAGGGGGCTTCTAAAAATTAGATTTTTCAAGGCTTGCCATTGAGGTAAAAGCGGAGTTTACTAACGTAAATGAGCCTTTTACCGAAAGGGCGTAACGCAGAAAAAGCAATTTTTTAGAAGTTCCCTTTACAACTAAGGCTGCCCTGACACGGGCAGCCTTAGCCTGTAAAGGGGGCATCTTCACCCGCTATTTCTATTTCGTATCCAAAATCTTAAATTCTACACGTCTATTCATCGCACGATTCTCTTCGGTATCGTTGGTCGTGATCGGGTCATTTGAGCCTGCGCCCAGATACGAAAGTCGATCCGCATCAATACCGCGTGCAATCAGCGCTTCGTAAACGGCTTTAGCACGTCCTTCAGAGAGACGCTGGTTATAAGTAGCCGAACCTTTGTTGTCGGTGTGTCCGGTGATCTGAATATGCACGTCATAGTTATCCTCGAGGAATCTTGCCAGTTCGTCAAGCGCCGGATTCGATTGCGGCTGAATGGTTGTCTGGTCAAAGTCGAAGAAGACATTTCTCAGGATAAACACTTCTCCTTTCCTGATTGGATGCAGATAGAGCGTCAGCGTATCGCCGACATTCGATACGGAATCTGTGTATGCCATATACCCCGGCACATTGACCGTTACGTGATATTTTCCATCACGAGGCAGTTTGGTATTGAAAATACCATTACCCGGCTGCGCGGAATAGGGCTTTTGTTTGCCGGTAACATCCCGTATTTCCACTCTGGCGTCATAAACCACCTCCTGTGTTTCGGCGTTGATAATCTTACCCGTGATAACCGGAATAACCGGTTTGGGTTGCGGTTTTGGCGCCGGAGGTCTGGGTTTGGGTTGTGGTTTGGGTGCCGGTTTTTTCTTCGGCGGTTTGGTGATGTCGATGAAAACCGTTCCCTTGACGCCAACCAGTAGCGGATTGACATTGACGTCTTCAGCGCGTCCGGCTGCCAGCAGACTTACAGTACTGATGCCCACCTTATCTTTCTCTGTAATGGACGGCCTTACCGGCGCCTCCTGATCCAGAGGACGGGCTGAAGACGGTGCAAAACCGTTTATATTCAGCAGCCCATAGTCAGCGAACACGGCAGCACGCAAGCGCGGCTGATTCTTATTCTTGCGAAAAGCTTTATTCTTGATAAATTTGTTCAACTCCACGCCAAATTCCACCGATGCCGCTACATTCAGATTTAAAGACGATGCACCCTTATCTTTCAGTTTCACATCATCAATAAAATAGTGGTTGTTCAGATAGATAGGGTCAAACGGGTCAATATACTGCTCATAGATGCCATAGGTACTCAGACGGGCTGTTCCTCCGTAGGTAGCAAAGAGCGGCAAGCCGGCTTTTACGCCCGCCAGAAAGTAATACCTGTCGATTTGCATTCCCGCAAGAACCGGCACGTGCAGATAGCCCGCATGCTGACGGTCTTTATAACTGTGGAAGGTATAGAAATATTCCAGATCCTTGCCCTGCGTATCCTGCATCGGCACGGAGCCATCCAGCGACTCAACGCGCGTGGCAGAGTTCAGGAAGGTAAATTCCAAGCCGGCGTTAAGTAAAAAGTTATCCTTTTTCAACTGATAACCGCCTCCGAAACCAGTGCCAATGCCTCCAAGCGTCGATGTACTGTACATTTGATGAAGCATAGCAGAATAGCCCGTGTACACCCAGCCTCCCAAATAATGGCGCGGACGCGCTGCCGATACGCTACCGGCGACCACAACCAACAAAAGCAGCACAAGGGCTGCTTTCATTGATCGTCTTTCTCTTTTTGATGATAACATGTTTTTCGTATTCTTTATTTGTGCTATTTCAGGTTATTCTTTGGTTATGACGATACGTTCCGTCTTTGTCATACCGTTGTCAAGGATAATCTCCAGAATGTACATGCCGGATGATGCCGGCGCTACAATGGCGCTGCCGTTTGCCACAATCGACTGAACGCTTACCAACACGCCCGTAACATCCCAGATTTTTACTGTACCGGCGCTTGGGGCGCTCACTCGCACCTCTTTACCGGGGAAAGTAACGGTAGGCAAAACATTAATATCATTTTTCAGAACGGGACGCAAAGGACAGGTAAAGAGTGTTACATTATCGTCTGTACGTGTCAGTTGCAGGCGGTATTCGGCATTGATGTCCAAGCCCTCCGGTACGTAGATATAAGAACGTGTCTCACCTGCAAGCGGCTGATTGTCTTTGTACCACTGATACGAACTGAAAGTATAACCGCCGTTGTACCTGTCATTGAGCAGCGCGATGACATCGTTCCAGTTTTGTTCAATGATAGCGTCCTGATAGTTGACGTCAAATGTCAGCTGCAGTATGTCATCTCCGCAGTTGTGGATGGTATCACTGAATATGATGCTGACATTGTATTTGTCCGGTTTCAAATTGTTCGGCAGTGGGATGGTGAAATTATCGACGGCGCCGATCGGCAGGTCTGCGTCGGTGAAGCCCTGTGCCTGCGCTTTGGCGTCAAACTCCAGACGGTAGCTTGTGGGCGAGCTGCCACCCTGCAACAGATAAGGAACTGTGAACGTTTGGTCGTCGGCGCAAATATCGGAAAGAGCGCCAAGATCTATGGTCATTACCGGATTGATATTCAGATGCACCGTTACAACGCTGTCGCAGCCTGCTATCGAGGGCAGGGTAACAACGTGCGTGCCGGGGTCACGTAAAAATATGCTGTCGCCAACTACAAGGTACCCTCCGTCACAGATGACAGTATCCACTGTTACGTCAAAACGGTCGGCTACCTGCAGATGAAGCGTCGTAATACTTTCGCAACCCGATGACAGCGTGTCCCGAATTGTATAGGTGCCGGTTGCATTAAAGATGCTGTCGCCAACCATAACCGTATCGCCCACACAGATATATCTGTTTTCTTCCTGTGACGTAGAACCGATGGGCGGAAGAATGACCATTATGGTCGTATCATCCTCGCAGAGTCTGTTTCCTGTAAATGCCTTCAACTTAATAAAGTGGATACCTCCGGCGCTGGGGAAAGTGTAGGTGGGATCTGTTGCCGTAGAGGTACTTCCATCGGGAAATTCCCATATATACTCGTCGCAGCCGGATGCTACCGGTGTGCCGGCTGACGTTACGATTTCACTCTTGTTGGTGAATTTCACGACATTTTCGCAGTTTTCAGGCTCTATTTTGTAAGTTGCACTCGCTTTGGGCCAGCGCGGTTTGAGCGAGGCTTCAAGCTCGAAGAAACAGCCGGACATACCGATGAGATTCATACGAACAGTATAGGTACAGGTATCGGAGGCTAACGGTGTAAACGAGCGCCCGGTATAAACAACGTTCCCCTGCGCGTAGGGTATAAGTCTTCCTTGTGTATCGTATTTTTTGTACCATTCGTAGTCAAACCCTTCGGGCGCTACAATTGCTTTCCCGCTCTCCAAGCCGCAGGATAACCCTTCAAGGTCACCCTTAACACAACCCAGCGTATAGTAAGCATAGCCATAATGCGCTCCCATACTGCAATCGCGCGTGGTCAAACACACTTTGATGGTTTGCCCGCGATAGTCATTCAGATTCAGCCCAATAGTTGTCCAGTCTTTCCATAGTATATCCATGCTTCCATTAGTATATGTGTGCCAGTCTTGGGTATTATAATTTGCTGTAAAATCTACCCTACCGCACAAAGGATCAATAGGGAAGCCGACCGCATTTAAAATTTCAATTGTAAACATGGGTTGATCTTGCTTGCCATGCGGTTTTAGATGGTCTTGCTGAAATACAACGGCATAATTCATCAAAAGGACGCTGTAAACCGAATCCACCTTGTAGGTATAGGTGATTGTTTCTGCGTATCCTCCTGTAGCCCCACTAACCTTAGAATTTCCTAACCTGACAACTGCCAGTTCGTTATCTGGAATCGTTTTGAGGCGCGGCAGCATCGGCGTTCCCGTTCTTGTATCAAATTCGGGTTCTGTCACCACCGTATGTTGACTTTCATCTGAGTTTTGTCCAAAATCAATTACGCCGACAGTTTGCGATGGATTGCTATAAGTTCCATAGGTCGCCCTTACTATTGTTGTGTTTTTCAAATCAGTGAAGTCAATACATCCCGGGTCGGCAATCACCATCGTATTGTGTATCACCTTCCAGAGACTGGAATCGTTACCGCATAGACTGCGCACCCAGAAAGTGTACAAGCCTCTATCATTTAATCCTGTAACAACACAGCTATCAACAGTGATGCCGGGAATGGATAACCATGGCGACTGCGTAGTTTGGTTACGGTATTTTACCTCATAACCTGAAGCTGTTCCCGTCCACTTGAGGACAACCTCGCTGCTTCCGGTAACAGTCGCCGTAACATTCCCCGGCTGCGCACACGTACTTTGCGACATCTGAATATTGTCGATACAGGCGCCGGGAGGAACGGTATGATTTATATTATTTTTCCAGAGAAACACCAGCCGACACCGCCGACCTGTACCGGTGAGTTTGAATGATGCATTTTGCCACCGCAACGTACCTTCCATTTCTATTGGCGTAGCGCTTAGAACATTTGCAGGAATGGCATTCAGTGGTACCCATCCGGGCGTAGTGCTCGTAGCAGTACCATTCAACTGTTGTGTACTGTCTTTTTCCGTAAGCCAGCAAATATAAAACATGTCTTGATTATCTTCGCCATACGCTTTCCAGTCAAGCGAAACATCAACGACGGCGTCCTGCGCGAAAACAAACTCTCGATATGCTACCACAGTGCCTTCCGTACCGTCGTAGGTGCAGCTGTCTCTGTTTATTGGACTGATATAAAGCGCATTCGGTGGGGTTGTGACGGCTGTTGGCATTGACCCGATTCGCCAATTGTTTGCGTTATTTTTATGGCTCTTTAGTGTCCATTTGGCATTTTCGGCAGCATCATCGAAGCCGCACGTGTAGTCTGAGCGCGTGATGGAATTGATTTCGATGTTATCAATGCATGCGCCGGGCGTACCGGCTGTAGCGTTACTGTTTTTCCAGATAAAAACCAGTTTTGCAGGCTGTCCGTTGCCTGTTACCTTGATGGCTTTGCTTCTGAACACCGAAGGGCTGCCGCCCAGTTGGGCTTTTAAATCCGTCGCCACCCAGCTTGGGAGTGTAGAGCCGGCGCCGGCAGCAATCACTGTGCTGGGATTGGTTACCCAGCAAACATAAAGAGAATCATTGATGTTACCTCTTGCCTTCCAGTCGAAAGCAATGGAATAATCCGATCCGGCGGGCAGGGTAAATTCCCGATAAGCCATACTGACAGAGGATTCCGGACTGTAATTTGTTGTCGCGCCACCATCATTGGAGACATATAAACCATACTGTTTCGTACGCGCTGCTCCCGGCGCATTTCCTATCACCCATCTGTTCACCTTAGCGCCATCCGGAACAAGTTGCCAGTTGGCATTTTCGGCAGCTTCGGCAGGCGTACCGGATGTCGCTTCAAAACCATGCCAATACACAAGTTGTGCAGATAACTGAACCGATGCTATGCACAATAACCCCAATAACAAACATCTGTTCAGCAATTGTTTCTTTTTCATAAAAATAATGTTTTGTCTATATTGCGTTTTCGTTGAAAATACGGAAAATATAAATTATCGTGGTAACAAGTCTGATGTCAGCAATCTGATTTCAGCAATACCCCCTTCCTTTCTCTGTATGCGCAAAATCTTGTGATGATGGTAAATTCACGCGCTTGCAAAGATAGCGGTTTTATTTTAGAACGGAAAAGAAATGTCATGAAAAAAGCGTTGCGCATACATTTCGTTATGTTTCGTCGTATTCCGGCAAACCATTCGCCTTTTTATTTGACATACAAATGCCCCAAACGTTTAATTTCCCATTTCGGAGAGAAATTTAATCCGTACAAGTCTCACTTCATGTTCGGTAAATTCGTCCTCGCCGAGCGTTTCGAGCGCTTCTTGCATGCTGTCGGACTTTGCCTCTGTCTTGAAATAATTGAAAATCTCCTGCAATTTGTCATCATCCATAATTTCCCGCAGGAAGTAATCAATATTTATTTTTGTGCCGGAATAGACAATGGCATCAATCTCTTCGAGCAGTTCGTTCAGTTCCATGCCTTTCGACTCTGCCAGATCATCAAGCGCCACTTTACGGTCAATCGCCTGAATAATGGATATTTTCAACTTTGATTTATTTGCCACCGACCGCACACGCAAATCTTCCGGACGTATAATTTCATTTTCATGTACGTGTTTAGAGATGACATCTACAAACTCTTTGCCATAACGTTTGGCTTTGCCGCTGCCCACACCCGGAATATTTTGCAGTTCGTCAATAGATATGGGATAAATTGTTGCCATTGCCTCAAGCGAAGGGTCTTGAAAGATGATGAATGGCGGCAGTCCAAGCTGTTTCGATATTTTTTTGCGCAAATCCTTTAACACGGAAAACAGTTCCGTGTCCACCGCACACGTGCCGCCGCCACCCCTCGAAGAGGCTTCATAGTTATCATCGTCAAATTCATTGTTTTTGCTGATGAGAAATGTCTTGGGCTGTTGCAAAAATTCGTGTCCCGGCTTGGTTACCTTCAGTACGCCGTAATTTTCTATCTCCTTGTCAATATATCCGTAAATCATTGCCTGACGTATTACAGGATGCAGCAAATCCGCTTCTTCTCCCGAAACGGAGTTGAAAGTCTCCAGATCTTCAAACTGATAATCCTTAATGTCAACACTACTTTTGCCGAGCAGAATGTCAACAATGACTTCGGTTTTGAACCGCTCTTTTACTGCCAGCATCGTCTCCAGTACCAGACAGAGCAGTTCCTGAGCTTCAACCTGCCTTTTGGGTTTTAAGCAGTTGTCGCAGTTGCCGCAGTTTGGCTCGGTATAATCTTCCCCAAAATAGTGCAGCAGCATTTGCCGTCGGCAGATGGACGATTCGGCGTATGCAGCCGTTTCGCGGAGCAACTGCCGCCCGATTTCCTGCTCGGCAATGGGTTTGCCCTGCATAAATTTTTCCAATTTCAACAAGTCTTTTCTGCTGTAAAAGGCAATACATTGCCCCTCTCCACCGTCGCGTCCGGAACGTCCGGTCTCTTGATAATAACCCTCAAGACTTTTAGGAACGTCATAATGAATCACATAACGCACATCGGGTTTATCAATACCCATGCCAAAGGCGATGGTTGCCACCATGACATCTGCTTTTTCCATAAGAAACATATCCTGATTTTGGGCGCGTTGAGTAGCATCCATGCCGGCATGGTAGGGCAGAGCGGCAATGCCGTTCACGACTAACACCTCGGCTAAATCATTCACTTTTTTTCGGCTCAAACAGTAGATAATGCCCGATTTGCCGGATTGAGACCGGATAAACTTGATAACTTCCTTTTCTACATCGCCAACTTTCGGACGTACCTCATAATAGAGATTTGAACGGTTGAACGATGATTTGAACACAGTGGCATCCGTCATCTCCAGAGTTTTCTGAATGTCGTGCTGCACCTTGGGCGTTGCCGTGGCAGTGAGCGCAATGACAGGAGCATTTCCTATTCGGTTGATTATTGGACGTATTCGGCGATATTCCGGGCGAAAGTCATGCCCCCATTCCGAGATACAGTGCGCCTCGTCAATAGCGTAGAAAGAGATGTGAATCTGTCTGAGAAACTCAACATTCTCCTCTTTGTTTAGGGATTCGGGAGCAACATAGAGCAACTTAGTTCGTTCAGATAAAATATCATCCTTAACAGTTTCTATTGCCGTTTTGTTGAGTGTAGAATTGAGAAAATGCGCTACGCCGTCATCTTCGCTGAAATGCCGCATGGCATCCACCTGATTCTTCATCAGGGCAATCAGCGGCGAGATGATAATTGCCGTACCCTCCATCAGGAGCGCCGGCAACTGATAACATAGCGATTTGCCGCCTCCTGTAGGCATCAGGACAAAAGTATCTTTGCCGTTCAAAACATTCTGAACAATGGCTTCCTGTGTCCCTTTGAAGGTGTCAAACCCAAAATTTTTCTTCAATTCTTTAACTAACCGTGTTTTTTGGATCATAAGAATATGATGTTTTTTAGCTGTTTAGGTGATAGTAACAGACCTGTAAAACGCAGGTCTGAATCCTTTTATTCTATTGATAATAAGCTAATAATCCCCTATTCGGGAGAGAGTTATTTTTAGCGAACAAATTTAGATACAAGTTTTCAACATATCCAAATATTTATCCAAGTTTTTTCTATAAAAAAAACGAACAGTCAAACAACGCTCAAAAAGGGCGTCGAAAGAAATAATTTGTCCCCGACACAACCTTTCCCAGACCCGCCCCCAAGCGGAGAGCGCCTAAAAAGCAAGCCACAAAAACCTGTCTTGTGAGACAGCCTCGCTTTTGTACTGTTGGGGCGGGAATGGAAAAAACAGAGATTGCTCTCGTGAGACAACCTCTGCTTTTCTGTAGCGGGGACGAGAATTGAACTCGTGACCTCCGGGTTATGAATCCGACGCTCTAACCAACTGAGCTACCCCGCCAGGTAGAATTACGGCGGCAAAAGTACAATTTTTTTCACAATATACAAACGTGGCAAAGATTAAATCTCCGTGTTTCTTTCAGGCATTGTCCGCTTTTGTTCTGCGTCTCTATTTATTTAGACAATATTACGTACGCGCACTTCTTCTGAATTTACACAAGAAAATACAGAACAGTACAACCGTCAACGCACTGAGAGTGCCTGCTATTAAATAGGAAATTATGGGAGAAAGGGTTAATCCTTCGGGGGAGATAAGGATGTAACTTGTGCAAATCATTGTCATAAAGACGGCGGGAATCAGCGTGAGCAGATACGCGCCCCGCGGCGGTCTTTTAGCCAGATATACCGTTATTGCCCACAGCGTAAATGCGGCAAGTGTTTGATTGCACCAGGCAAAATAGCGCCATAAAACATCGAAATCGATATTAAGCAGTATAAATGACAGCGCGAAAATCGGCAATGAAACGAGTAATCGCTTGACTGTTTTGCGCTGATTTATCTTTAAAAAATCTGCCGCTATCAAACGTGCCGAACGCAGCGCGGTATCGCCCGAAGTAATGGGCGCTGCCACGACGCCGATAATCGCCAAAATCCCGCCGAACGTGCCGAGCCACGAGCGCGAAATAATATCTACCACAACGGCAGGTTTATTGGCTGTGGGCGCAAGGGTTGATATAAAATTTTGCAGTCCTTCGATAGAGCCGAAGAACGAAGAGGCGGCAGCAGCCCAGATAAGCGCAACAACGCCCTCTGCGACCATACTTCCGTAAAAGACGCGGCGTCCGTAACGTTCATTTTTAATACAGCGTGCAATCATAGGACTTTGCGTGGCGTGAAAACCCGAGATAGCGCCGCAGGCAATTGACACAAACATCATAGGAAAGACCGGCAGATTACCTTTTTGATAATTCTTGAACCCGTCGGTAAATTCCGGAATCGGCGCATTGTTTGCAAAGATTGCCACTAAAATTCCGGACGCCATAAACAGGAGTGCAAAACCGAAAACGGGGTAGATTTTCCCTATCAATTTGTCTATCGGCAATAATGTTGCAAGCATGTAATAAATAAAAATGAGGGCAATCCAGACGTTTATATTAAGTGTGTTTCCTGTGAGTCCGCAAAGGAGTTCGGCGGGGCCGGAAACAAAAACGGCGCCGACTAAAATCATAAGAATCAGCGAGAAGCCGCGCATAAATTGCTTGACGGGTGCGCCGAGTTGAGCGCCTACGACTTCGGGAAGCGATGCGCCGTTACTGCGAAGGGAAATCATTCCTGAGAAATAGTCGTGCACCGCGCCGCCGAATAGTGTTCCAAACACAATCCAGAGAAATGCCGACGGTCCGTAGAGGATACCCATGATAGCGCCAAAGATTGGTCCCAGTCCTGCAATATTTAGGAACTGTATCAGGAAACATTTCCATGTGGGCATTTGTACGTAATCGACGCCGTCGGGGTTTGCGACGGCGGGAGTAGGGCGTTTGGGTTCTGCGCCGAATACTTTTTCCACGATGCGACCATAAATAAAGTAGCCGGCAATCAGAACGACGATGGAGAGGATAAAGCTAATCATAAAGGGTCATGTTTTAATCGCGCCAAAAGTAATACATTTTGTTAATTGCGCCAAGAGAGTTTTCAGTTTTCAGAGTGTAGTTTTTAGAGTGTAGAGTGTAGTTATTTGCCCGTTAGGGCATAAATATCAAAAGAAAAATAGAACACAGATTGTTTGCAACGAGAGGAATTTAGCCACGAAACAACGTTCGGCGTAGCCAATAACGAATAACTAAACTCTACACTCTAAACTCTAAACTCTAAACACTAAAAAAAGGCGTACCTTTGTGCCCTTAAACAAACTTAAAGAAAGATGAACGGAATTATAAAAAATATTGCCACGTGGGTTGTTAATGCCCGATGGATAGCGCTTCCGCAAAGCGTGTTACCCGCCCTGTTGGCAATAGCCATGGCTGCTCGCACCGATGATTTTTCCGGCTGGATGGCAGTGATTGCCCTACTGGGTATCATTTGCGCACATCTCGGCATGAACCTTGCCGATGATTATTTCGATTATCAGGTAAAAAGTGGGGAAGTTCGCACGACAATGGCGTCCGAAGGCATGCGCGCCCGAATCGCGAAGTATCCCTATCTGACACTGGGACATGCCACTGTCAAAGAGTTGCGTGTGGCGATTGGGATTTTTCTGCTGCTTGCCGTAATATGCGGTTGCGTCGTTCTCTTTTTCAGAGGACTGCCGACGCTCTGGCTAATGCTTACAGGCGGTTTTCTGGGAATCTCCTACTCCGGCAAGCCGTTTCATTTAAGTTATCACGGCTGGGGCGAACCGGTGATTGGCGTCATGTTCGGACCTTTATTAATGACAGGCATATATTATGCCTCCTGCGGACAGTTTGACATTGACTTGGCGCTGGTCTCCGTCATGGTGGGGTTGCTGGTGATTAACATAGTTTATTCTCATTCGGTTTTGGATATTGAAGCAGACAGGAAAATGAACAAAAAAACGTTTGCGCAAATCTTACGGACGGACAGGGCACAACTCATCGGGTCTGCCGTCTTTAACTTTGTTCCTTTTCTGTTAATGCTTGTCGGAGTGGCATGCGGCTGGCTGCACGTCGGTTTTCTGCTTGTTTTCTTACTGCTTCCAATGGCAATATCGCTATTTCGGTCGCTTGAGCAGTTCGTGCATCACAAAGAGGCTGACCTGACCATTCGCTTCTGGATGGGACCTATGGGGAAATGGGATGATTACTGCAAATTCGGTGTCGGCTGGTTTATGTTTCGCTGGCTGCAAGCCCGTAACATGATAATGTTCTTCTGTTTGATACTCATTCTGGTAAATCTTGTTCTGGAGTTTGTAAGGGTATGATAAGTGTATGATAAGTGTATGAAAAAACTTTTTTATTTGGGATGGTGGTTTTTTTGCGCACGGGTTTTGGGGCGTAAAAAACCGTTGCAAACGGTGCTTTTCATCTCCGACAAATGCAATTTGGAGTGCAAACATTGCAGCGTCTATAACAAGGTTAATCCGCACACGATGACCTACGAGCAAATTCGTGAGCAACTGCGTTATGCTCACAGTCTCGGGTCGCGCTTCGTTGACTTTGAAGGCGGCGAGGTGATTATCTGGCGCGACGGCAGCAAACGCATCAACGACCTGATTGCTCTGGCAAAGGAAGAAGGCTTTTTTTCGGCTACCATCACCACCAATGCACAGCTTCCGTTCGACAATTGCACAGCCGATTCGATATGGGTCAGTCTTGACGGCATCGGCAAGTACCACGAGGCAGTTCGAGGGAAAGGAACATTTGCCAGACTGGAGAAAAATATTGCCTCGTGCGGACACAAGCATTTAAGCGCCAATATGGTTGTCAATACGCTGAATTACGAAAGTCTGGACGAAACTATTGAGTATGTCAAAAACAGTCCGTACTTTGAATCCATAGCTATCAATTTCCACACGCCATTCCCCGACACGGAATATTTAATGGTGGACAAAACTTTGCGAAACACGATTATAGACCGTGTCATTGCTTTTAAGAAGAAAGGTTATCCGATTATGAACTCTGTTTCAGGATTACGACTGATGAAAGAAATGGATTTCAAAACAGCCTGCTGGGTATCGAATTTTATTTTAGCCGACGGCACCCGTACCGGCTGTGTGGGCGAAGAACTCGGTATCTGTCATAATTGCGGCTTTTGTATGGCGGGCGAAATGCGCTCCGTGTTCTGTTTTAAACCTGATACGATTTTTGCAGGGCTTCGGTTGAGAGTTTGACTCTGTTGTGTTATGGGAACTTCTAAAAATTGCTTTTTCTGCGTTACGCTCTTTCGGTAAAATGCTCATTTACGTCAGTAAACTCCGCTTTTACCTCAATCGCAAGCCTTGAAAAATCTCATTTTTAGAAGCCCCCTTATATTATAGACATTATGAAAAAAAATGCGTTGATTATCGGAGGCAGCAATGGCATTGGACTTTCCGTTGCCGGAAAGCTGTCGGAAAGAGGATACCGGAAAATCCATATTCTGGACAAGTGCGACCCTCCGCAGGAGTTGGGCGCTCCATTTGTTTTTCATCGCTTCAGCCTGCTGAATGATGACTATGCCATATTTGATACATTTACGGATGAAATAGACACGCTCGTTATCACCGCCGGATTCGGAAGAATTGACACATTCAACAACATACTGGATATTGAAATCATCAACAGTTACAAAGTAAATGCAATGGCTGTTTGCAGGATTATCAGCCGTTTCTATTCGCAATTATTAAGCCGTAATCCTTTTTACTGTGCGGTGATGGGAAGCATCGCAGGGCTAATTTCTTCGCCGATGTTTGCGCTGTATGGCGCTACAAAGGCGGCTGTCTGTAAATTTCTGGAGAGTATAAACGTCGAACTGGAAAAGCAAGGCGCCGAGAACAGAATCCTCAATGTTTCGCCCGGGAACATACATGGCACAACGTTTCATGGAGGTAAAAACGATTTGGTGCAAACAGAAGATTTGGCAAACGCCATTATTGACAAGATGTTTCAACGTTACAGTCTGTTTATTCCTCAATATGAACCCGTTTACAGAAAAGTTTTGTCCGACTACGCGGCAGACCCGCATACTTTTGGCATACAAAGTTTCGATTATAAGGCACATTCCGGACGCCTAAACACCACGCCACAGGTGAAGGTGGGCTATCTGAGTGGCACTTTTGACCTCTTTCACATAGGGCATCTCAATCTGTTGAGGCGGGCGAAAGCGTGTTGTGACTATCTGGTGGTGGGCGTACACAGGGATGCCGCGCACAAGGGGAAACAGGCGTTTATTCCCTTTCAGGAACGTTTTGAGATTGTCGGGAGTATTCGATACGTTGATAAGGTTGTTGAGTCCTGCAGTGAAGATACCGATGCGTATGAAAAGATTGGCTATCACTGTCTTTTTGTGGGCAGTGATTACAAAAATACAGACAGATTTCTGCGCTATGAAGCCTATTTCAAGGACAAGGACGTGCAGATAATCTATTTCCCCTATACGCAGGGAACGAACAGCACGCAATTGCGCGATATTATAGCAAACTGTGCAAACAATTGAGGGAACTGCTAAAAATTGCTTTTTTAGTGAATAACGAATAGTGAATAATTACGAATTGAGAATTGAGAATTGAGAATTACGAGTTGAAAATTAAAATCGATTATGAAAAAACTGACAACTGATAACTTTTGAGACATCCCCATTTTTCACAGGATTAACAGGATGCTCAAGATAATGATTTTTTCTTTTTGAACACAGATACCGCAGATTAGACACGATTTTCACAGATAGAAATCTGGCGTTTATCTGTTAAATCTGTGTCATCTGTGTTCTGGTTTTCTTTTGATATAACCGGCTAAAAACTACACTCTAAACTCTAATAACTAAAAAAATATTTTTCCTTTTTCCTTTTTCCTTTAACGTCCTCTCACTGCCAGCAAGACAGGACTTTTAGGGGGGTTGTTTTTTTGCCAAAAAATAGGTTACTTTGCAGCCGTGTTTAGCAGAATTTTTGGTTCCGTAGCTCAGCTGGATAGAGCAACAGCCTTCTAAGCTGTGGGTCGAGCGTTCGAATCGCTCCGGAATCACAACCTGAAAAAACAACGACAATACCTGTTATACTTTTGTATAACAGGTATTACCATTTTATAGGGGCGGCGCAAATGTAACACCTGGTGTTCATTTTTGAGACGCACGAAGCATACAAATAGCATACAAAACGCCTTCCTACGCAGGGGGGGGCATACAAATAACCTACAAAAAAAACAGCAATTATGGCAACATTTAACCCCGTTGTGCGAACGAATAAGGAATATAACACCGTTTATATTCGCATTACGCACAAGTCGCGATTAGACTACATTAAAACATCTATGCAAGTTCATATATCGAGCCTGAGGCGTATTATTATTATCTGTACTTATCGCCGTTGATGTCGTCGAGGATGGAGAGGTAGCTTTCGTAACGCGACAGCGCAATGGTATGACAGGCAATCGCCTGCAAGACGGCGCAGTCCGGCTCGTGACGATGCGTGCAGTTGGTAAAATGGCAGCGTTTGGAAGTTGCAAAAATTTCAGGAAAAAAATGACCAACCTCCTGTGCCTGCATATCAACCATTCCAAATCCCTTGATGCCGGGCGTGTCGATGATTGCCGTGTCGGCATCTATTTCGTAGAGTTGCGAGAAGGTGGTCGTGTGCATCCCCTTGTGGTGATAGTCGGATATGCCGGCAGTCTTTATTCCGGCATCAGGCAGCAGCGCGTTGATAATGGTCGATTTGCCGACGCCCGAATGACCGCTGAGCAGCGTTATTTTCCCCTGTAAAAGATTCCTCAGAGGCGCGACGCCTTCGTCAGCGATAGCCGACAGTCGCAGGCAGCGGTAACCGATGGTTTGATAGAGGTGTGAGAGGCTGTCGAGGTATGCGCTGTCATCGCTGTCAAGAAGGTCTGTTTTGTTGAACAGCAGGATGGTTGGAATACGGTAGGCTTCGGCTGTCGCCAGAAAACGGTCGATGAACGTGGTGGACGTTTCAGGGTGTTTGACGGTTGCCACAAACATGGCTTGGTCAATGTTTGCTGCAAGGATGTGCAACTGTTTGGACAGGT
>JAISXJ010000146.1 GCA_031270565.1 Prevotellaceae bacterium | reverse complement strand
TCATAACCGCAGGTCAGCGACCTGCGGAAAACGACACCCTCCTATCCACTGCCTGACAAGGCAGGACTTGCGGAGTGAATCACTATAAAAGTATATGTCCTAACGGACAAAAACGCCTGCTTAAAGCCGTTTTTCTATTGAATAACGAAGAATGAATAACTAATAACTAAACTCTAAACTCTAAAAAAAAATTATTCACTATTCATTATTCATTAAAAAGATATATCTTTGCCCCGTTATTGTTCACATCTAAAATTAATACAAAAACGATGCTTACATCTGGGATTCCATATTCACCATTTTTTCAGATTAGACGGTTTAATCGGCTAAAAGTAAGTTCGTTACAAAATACCCCCCCCCAGATTTCACTTAACTCCCTGTATTCAAGGGATTAACAATTTCTCAGACTTTTCCCATTTGACAGTTAACAGCGTGAAGTTTCTTTGCGTCTTTTCGCCATATACATATTATAACGGCAACCTTCCGGAATGGTCTGGAGGGTTGCCACTGTGTTTGGAAACTTTCCCATTACAATGTAGAGGCGTCACATCATAATGTAGAACTTTCCCATTACAATGCGAAGGCGTCACATCTTAATGTAGAACGTTCCCATTACAATGCGAAGGTGTCACATCATAATGTAGAACTTTCCCATTACAATGTGAAGGCGTCACATCATAATGTAGAACTTTCCCATTACAATGTAGAGGCGTCACATCATAATGTGGAGTTTTTACATTACACTGTAATTATATCAATATCAACGGTTTTAATTATTAATCTTTTAAATTTTTATTTGTATGGGTAATTACTCCGCTCCCGCAGATTTGTAATCTGTGGGAGCAGGGTGGACGTTAAAGACTTTAAAGTCCGAAGGAAAAAAACTGACAACTAATAACTGACAACTGACAACTAAATGTATTTATAACCTGCTTCCCGCTATCACGCCTTTCTCCCCTCTCTTTTGGAGAGGGGCAGGGGGTGAGGTCGGAGGCTTAATCACTTTAATTATTATGAAAAAAAATCACAGATTTCTTGCATTAGCGCTCGTCCTTTGCGGCATAAACGCAGGCGCGAATGCGCAAACATTTACCAGCAATGGTATCAACTATGAAGTTACTTCTACTTCGCCAAATAAAGTAAAGGTTGCTGATAACTCAGATTATTCAGGGGCGGCAGTAATACCAAGTTCGGTTGAGTACAACAGCGCTACTTATGCTGTTACTGCGATTGGAGAGTGGGCTTTTGGCAATTGCAGCGGTTTGACTTCCGTAACAATCGGTAATTCGGTTACTGCGATTGGAAATTATGCTTTTTACGATTGCAACGGTTTGACTGGTACATTAACTATTCCTAATTCGGTTACTGCGATTGGAAATTCTGCTTTTTCCCATTGCAGCGGCTTGGCTTCGGTAACTATTCCTAATTCGGTTACTGCGATTGGAGAGAGGGCTTTTCAAGGTTGCATCGGCTTGACCGGTATTGATGTTGCTACCGGCAATCTGCATTACAGTTCCCTTGACGGAGTAGTGTTTAACAAAGTACATGATACATTGATACTGTTCTCCGGAGGTAAAACAGGTAGTTATATTATTCCTGAATCTGTAAAGACGATTGGAAGTTCTGCTTTTCTGTTTTGCATCGGTTTGACTTCTGTAACAATCGGTAATTCAGTAGAGATGATTGGAGAGTTGCTTTTGCCGGTTGCATCGGCTTGACCGGTATTGATGTTGCTGCCGACAATCTGCATTTCAGTTCCCTTGACGGCGTATTGTTTAACAAAGTGCAGAATACATTAGTAGGGTATCCCGGTGGTAAAGCAGGCAGCAGTTATATTATTCCCGAATCTGTAGAGACGATTGGATATGGGGCTTTTACCTATTGCATCGGCTTGACTTCGGTAACGATTCCTAATTCGGTTACTGCGATAGGAGAGGGGGCTTTTGATAATTGCATCGAGTTGACTTCGGTAGCAATTCCTAATTCAGTTATTGCGATTGGAAATTATGCTTTTTCCTATTGCAGCAAGTTGACTTCTGTAACAATCGGTAATGCAGTTAAGACGATTGGAAATTATGCTTTTTCCCGTTGCAGCAGCTTGACCGGTACACTAACAATTCCTAATTCGGTTACTGCGATTGGGAAATATGCTTTTACCTATTGCATCGGCTTGACTTCTGTAACAATCGGTAATTCAGTTAAGACGATTGGAGAGCGGGCTTTTTACGAGTGCACCAAGTTGGCTTTGGTAACAATTGGTAATTCAGTAGAGACGATTGGAGATTATGCTTTTTCCGATTGCAGCGGCTTGACCGGTACATTAACAATTCCTAATTCGGTTACTGCGATTGGAAGTTATGCTTTTCGCTATTGCAGCGGTTTGACTTCTGTAACAATCGGTAATTCAGTTAAGACGATTGGAGAGGGGGCTTTTGTCGATTGCACCAAGTTGGCATCGGTAACAATCGGAAATTCGGTAGAGACGATTGGAGAGGCGACTTTTTACGAGTGCAGCGGCTTAAAGACAATATATGTAAAAGCAATCACTCCGCCTGTCGTCCTTAATGTATTTCACAATGTGCCGACCGATATTCCTGTACACGTACCCTGCGGCAGAGCGTCGGCGTACCAAAGTGTAGCAGAGTGGAGCTGGTTCACCAATTATATAGATGACCTTCCGCTGTTCAATCTCATTGTACAAAGCGAAGATATAAACAAAGGAACGGCAAGCATCGCGCAGGCAAACACCTGCACCAACAATGCGGCAATCATCACCGCAACGCCCCTCACCGGCTATCTGTTTAAGCAGTGGAGCGACGGCAATACGGACAATCCGCGCATTCTCATCGTAACACAAGATACGGTGTTAACGGCAATCTTTGAATCAATCAGCGGCATAGACGGCACACAAGCTACCGCCCTTGCGCTCTATCCGAATCCCGTAAGAGATGAGTTGTTTATTTCGGGCGTTTCGGGAGATGCAATGATTGTAATCACAGATTTGTCAGGGCGCACGGTAGAGACGTGGTATGCTGTGTCTCTCCAAACCGGCGAGATAAGCATCAATCTATCGCATTTAGCAAAAGGCGTGTATCTGGTAAGAATCGGCAATGTAACAGGGAAGATTGTGAAGGAATAATTGTCCTGAACTATGATTAAATATGTCTGTCTAAAAATCACAGTTCAAGACAGCAAAGCAAAAAGCCTCCAGCAATGGGGGCTTTTTGGGTTAATCAATTGCTATTCACCGTGAATTGATATGTCCATTTATCGAAATAGAGGTTTCCGCCGCGCCACTCAACCTCGCCACGCTGAAAATCGACCGTCTCGCTGCGGGGGAAAATCTTACGCGGAAAGAGAGGCGCGCTGATGTCGCTGTTAACAAGCCAGCGAAAACCATCCTGACTGCCTAAAAAGAATAACCTTTCCGCCTCAGCGCTCGCCCTGCGCAGAAGACCAAACGACTGATCCACCGTTACCCATCCGGGACCCTGTAAAAATATTTCCGCCCAGTCGTGCAGATTTTCCGCGTCGGGATAAAGCATAAAACCGCTTTGCCACCGTGCGGGAATACCGTTCAAACGACACAGCGTTATAAATAGCAGCGTTACTTGTCCACAGTCGCCGTGCCGATTTTCCAGAACATAGTCGGGGATGGAGGCGATGGTGGAATATTCCCGCGCTAAAGTCCACGGGATATTGTCGTTAATCCACAGAAAAATTCGTTTGGCTTTGAGGTATGGGTTGGTCTCGTCGCCGATTATTTGAGCCGAAAGAGCTTTTATCGCGTCCGTGAAACAGATATGGAGCGGCTGCTCCCGACAATAATCCACTACCTCCCGACAGTTGACGGGATAAGGCTGCACGCTGTCGGCGCTGAGAAAGTTATGTTTTGGCAGGGACGTTAGGGCTATCTTTATGCTGAACTGTGTCGGCACATCGCTGAGCGCCGTCTGTTCCATATAGACCGTACTGTGTGGCGTATCGGGCGAGAGTGTCGGGTGCGAAGACGCCTCAAGCAATGTCACGTCGCGCTGCAGCGGATTATCAGTTCGCGCAAAAGGCAACCAGCAGCGAATCACCTCCCCGTGCGGCACGGCATTGGCATTCACGGTCAGCGTAAACTCCACAGTATGGTGCAGGGAAGCGTTGCTGTCCGTGTGAGCGGTCAGTTGTGGAATATAACTGTTCAGAAAGTCATTTCGCGCTTTCTTTTCTTCACCGTATCGGGCAGTATAAAGCGCTCCGGCGGCACGGTCGATGCGAAACAGATTGCGTGCCGCGCCATTGAAATAACGTTTTTCGTCGTTAATCCACTGCCATTCCAGAGCGCGGCTTTCTTCCCACGCGGCAAGCTGTTCTTCGGAAACATGTGGAAAAAATTCCTCAATCTGCGACAGAATATCAGCTCGTGTCTTTTGAAAATCAAGTGCGATGCGACGGGCTAATTCATCATCGGAAAGTTGTGTCATACTATCATAATCAACGACAAAAGGCAAATCCGCAATAGAGGCGCGGACCTGTAACAAAATCATTCTGGCGATTGTTCAGATTGATAATATAATCAACTTTGAACATCAGGTGTATCTTTTTCGACATGGCAAATTCCACGCCAGCGAACGGCGCCAGCGCCAGAAACCCGTATTTGCGAAAGGAAGCGCTGCTCTGTTCCAGCACATAATCGACAGGCGTTTCTTCGAGCAGCGTCAGATTTTTGACTGTTCCGCCGCCCACTGTGCCGCCCACAAACGGCATCCAGCGTCCGAATGTCCATTGATAGTCGGCTAAAAGCCCGCCCCATCCGATGGAAGCATAGCTTTCCTGCTGTCCGTAGCGCAGGGTGGATACATAACCCTCGGTGCCGATGCGCAGATGTTTGCCGAAATGAAAACGTGCTGCTCCGCCAATACCGGTTGGAGCGCCTTTCATCTGCACCGTTTGAGCTACGCTTCCATCGGTGTGAGATAACGAAAAGGCACGTCCGTGAACATAACCCGTGTGCAACATCATGCCGCCCGAAAACCCGCAATAGGCTAATTTTGACAGCACGGAGGGATGATTAGTTTCTGCACAAAGGGTGCAAACAACAAAAAAACAAAGTATTGTAATTGATTTCTTCATAAAAATAATTTGGTTTTATAATCTCTTGCGGAGATTTATGACTATTTTTTAAACTGTATTCCGTCGTATTTATTGCAGACAGAGAGAAAAAAATCGGTTAATAACTATTCACAAAAAAAACAACTATCAATTAAAGAATAATCCATACCTTTGCACCCGAAATTTTGGTGCGTATTTTTTTCAACCGAAAAAATCGCTGAAAAGGGAATCAGGTGTAAATCCTGAACAGACCCGCTGCTGTAAACTCCGCCAAAGTCTTTGAACAATACTCAAATCCACTGTTCCGAAAAGGAATGGGAAGGGTGTTCAAAGACGGAGTAAGTCAGAAGACCTGCCAAAATGTATATCAAAGGCTTTCGAGGA
>JAISXJ010000119.1 GCA_031270565.1 Prevotellaceae bacterium | reverse complement strand
AAATTCTGCCTTTCAGGCAGTGACACTGAAAACTCTTTTTATAGCACCTCAAAAAAAGAATTAACCGCGAAAAAATCGGTGTAATTTTTCCGAACGTTTTAAGCAGCGAGAGCAGAGACAAACTTGTTTGACTATGCCGAGTCGCGCAAAACGACTAAATTTATTGAACGTTTTAAGCAGCGAGAGCAGAGACAAACTTGTTTGACTATGCCGAGTCGCGCAAAACGACTAAATTTATTGAATTGTCAGAATATATAACGTGCAGATAATCCACAACTCCACAAGCCGGGCAGGTGATATTGAATGCCGAATTTGTGGGAAGACTGTCTTGTTCCGAAATCTGCGCCGATCAAAGGACGGTAATCCAACGACAGGGCTAAGGGAATCGAAGAAAAGGCATATTCTATGCCAATCATACCTACAACGCCAAAAGTAACATATTTGTAAAGGTATCTGTTGCTGCCGCGATTGCTTGAATACCAACTGTTATCACGCCATGAATAACCGCCACCTATGCCAAATCCCGCATAGGATGTCCACGTACCGCCGGCATTGTTCCCGATGGTGCTGCTTGCCCAGTTGTAGGTAATATTGCTCTGTATCCCCTGAAAATAGGCGACGCCAATATCCACCTGCAACATATTGTCGCTGATACTCTGCTGAAAAGATAGCTCTACGTTTGGACCCAAACGTCCACCGATAGCTCTTGGCTGAGCATTTGCCAAACAAATTGCCCCTAAAATGATGAAATTTACAGTTAAAAATAGTCGTTTCATAAAAAGTTTATTAGTGATTAAAAGTAACCTCTGAAAAGAGTTCAATAAATTTAGTCGTTTTGCGCGACTCGGCATAGTCAAACAAGTTTGTCTCTGCTCTCGCTGCTTAAAACGTTCGCTTTTCATGTATCAAATTATGTGCCAAACATATTGTCGGGTAAAAAATAAAAGTGTATTAACCTATCAACTTTTTTCAGGACAGGACAAACGCCCGCATTTCTGCGAGCGTTACAATATTTCGGGACTTCTCGGGGGCAAAGTAGAATATTTTTTTTATTTGAGCAATCCCGTATCTTCTAATTGAGCATAACGTCCCTGTATGATGCCTTTTTCATCTATCACGTAGAGCGTTGGCGTGCCAATCACGCCATAGGTTTGGAAATCTACGCTTTCAAATCCGGTTATGGCGCAATATTTGGTTTCCCATGGCAGTTGAGCGGCTGTGCTTAGAAAATGTGTCGTATCGGTGTCCGCCATTACCGTAACCACGTCGTAGCCTCTGTTTTTCAAAAAAGTATAGTTTTGTTTCAGCAGATTCAGTTCGCGTTCGCAATGCCCGCAACCATCCTGTAAAAAGGCAAGCAAGCGGTTACCCTGTGGCATTTTGCCCAAAGATAATTCAGGCGCAACGCTGCCTTTCATCACCTTGAATATTGCAGTAAAGAATTTTTTCAAAATGCCTTTCGGCTCGGTGATACGGTTATCATTGGATAGCAGTTGGGCAAACTCATAACTGTGTCCCGTCCACGATAATGTTTCACATATTTCTACTATATTTTCGGCAAAGGCCGTATAGACTTTTTCAGACTGAGTACGGTACATTGTCTCCCACATGTCGGGTATGAAGTACACATGATAGGGCGACTCCTTGACGTAAAGCGCCAACAAGCCGTTGATAGTCCTAAACCACAGCCCCGACGTGTAGAGATTGTCAAGGTCAAGTTCTTTAAGCATTTTCTGTCGAATTGCTGCCCTGCCGGTGTCGTCGGTACGGAGAATATTGCCGACATCATCATTCAAAAAGTTATAGAGACGGATATATTTGGCAGCATAGAGTTGACTTTGGTCAAGAGTAGCATCAACATTACTCTGTTCCTTTTCAATACTTTGTTGTTCCGATTTCAACGTTTGAAACATCGGTTCATCTTCGGTATAAACTTTCAAAGTCTCGGCAAGCGCTTTGAGTTTCTCTCGCCGCCGTTGTTGTCCCGTGAGCCAGTTTTGCAGTGCGGTATTTTCCACCGAATTAACAAAAACAACATTATTGTTGTTCACCTGCGTCTCCGAACACCTAAGCGTCAGATTCTCTCCGGCTAACAGAAATTCAAATTCTCCCTGTTTACCGGCTTTAAGCGCCGCTACACCTCTGTAGCTGTCGTACGTTTTCGGCAATGTAATTTTTACGCTGCCCTTACTGTTAAAAACACCTGAGAACACCGTATCGGCACGCATACCTTTTTTCAAGGTCAGCACCACCGACTGATCGGCATATCGTGAAAACTCCAATAATACGCTGTTTTGTCCGAAAACAACACTGTTTCCCATCAAAAGAAAAGCAAACAATGAAAAAAATGTCCTCATTTTACGTAACTATTAATTGTATGAATAAACGTTTTAAACTGCGAGAGCAGAACTAAAACGACTAAATTTATAAATGTTTTATTTAAGACATGCCGGAAAAAAATGCCTTTATGGATTTATCTCAGCAGGAATTTAAACCGATCTACGTGCTTCAGAGCAATGCCGGTGCCGCGTGCTACCGCACGAAGTGGATCTTCCGCCACGCGAAAGGGTATCTGTATCTTGTTCGACAACCGTGCAGACAGCCCGCGCAACAATGCGCCGCCACCGGCTAAGTAAATGCCACGATTGACCAGATCGGCATAAAGTTCCGGCGGCGTATCTTCCAATGCCGACAAAATAGCCGCTTCTATTTTTGAGATGGACTTATCCAGACAGTGTGCAATCTCCGGATATGACACCGGCACAGCCATCGGCAAAGCGGTGATACGGTTGGGACCGTGCACCACAAACTCATCCGGTATTTCATCATGCGACAAGTCTGTCTGGGCGGAACCGATGCGCATCTTTATCTGTTCGGCAGTACGTTCTCCCACTTTCATATTGTGCTGACGATTCATATATTCCATAATGTCGGCAGTGAAGTCATCACCGGCTATTCGCAACGACCGGTCGGTAACGATGCCGCCCAGCGAGATGACCGCAATTTCGGTTGTTCCGCCGCCAATGTCCACGACCATATTCCCTTCGGGTGCCTCCACATCCAACCCGATGCCAAGAGCAGCTGCCATAGGCTCATATATCATGTAGATTTCCCTGCCTCCCGCACGCTCTGCGGAATCGCGTACGGCACGACTTTCAACCTCCGTAGAGCCCGACGGAATACCAATCACCATTCTCAATACAGGCGTAAACACGCGACGCTGATCGGGTATCATTTTTATCAGTCCCCGAATCATCAGTTCGGCGGCGTGAAAGTCGGCAATCACCCCGTCACGCAAAGGACGCACGGTACGAATATCCTTGTGCGTCCTCTCGTGCATCTGGCGAGCCTCTTCGCCAATGGCAATCAATTTATCGGTACGGGCATCAAGAGCCACCATCGACGGTTGATCTACAACAATTCTATCGTTATATGTGATGACGGTATTAGCCGTTCCCAAATCAATAGCAATTTCCTGCATTAAAGAAAATAATCCCATAAATATCTAATTCTGATTTATTATTTTTACCCAATAATCCCCAAATCTTCTCTTCAAAAAGGGGCGTCTGATTGACCCCGCAAAGATATGGAAAATTATTGACTTTCAATTGTCAGTTATTAGTTGTCAGTTATCAGTTGTCAAAAAAAAATAGAACACAGATGACACAGATTTAACAGATAAACGCCAGATTTTTATCTGTGAAAATCGTGTCTAATCTGCGGTATCAGTGTTCAAAAATAAAGAATAATTATCTTGAGCATCCTGTTAATCCTGTGAAAAATGGGGCTGTTTTTAAAAGTAATTTAGCCACGGATAACACGGATTTACACGGAAGACTCTACACTCTAAAACGCAAAAAAAAATTATTCACTATTCGTTATTCGTTATTCACTAAAAAAGTATTACCTTTGCCCCGTTATTAAACACATCTAAAATCAATACAAACAATGCTTACATCTGGGATTCCATATTTACCATTTTTTCAGATTAGACGGTTTAATCGTCTAAAAGTAAGCTCGTTACAAAAGCCCCCCCCCTGTATTCGCCTTAACTCCTTGTATTCAAGGGATTAACGATTCCTCAGACTTTTTTCATTTGACAGTTAACAGCGCGAAGTTTCTTTGCGTCTTTTCGCCATATACATATACAATTATTGCGGCAATCTTCCAGAAGCTTAGGGAGGGTTGCCGCTGTGTTTTATTGCGCCCTCCCGCTAAGGCGGGACAAGCATTGCGAAAAACTGACAACTGAAAACTGATAACTTAATATATCTATCAATTAATTTAAAACATGTTTTTTATGAAAACTAATCAATTTATTTTCGCTGCATTTACAGCAGCATTTTTAAGCGTCGCTTCTTTTTCTGCGGCGCAGGTAACTATTGGCGGTAGCGATGCACCTAAGGCAGGCGCTATACTTGACTTGAACAGTTCAGTTAAAGGCGGACTGCAATTGTCTAACGTGAGTATTACCGATTTAGGAAAGATTCCTGTCGGTACTAACCTCTTTCCGGGCATTACTGCCGGAGGTGTAGGCGATGCGAACGACGATGTGAACGCCAAACTCACCGGCGCTATCGTTTACAACACGAATACTTCTCAGCTGTATGTATCTCTACAGAAGAGTATTGATATGTGGGGAAAAGGCATTTATGTCTGGGACGGTAATCAATGGAACAAAATCGGCAAGCCTGCATATTCCATAACTTTTGCCCCTTACAATCTTGGCGCCGACGTAGCTACACTTAATGCCAATTACCCGGGACTTTCCCCTGCTAAACAGCAGATGAAATATCTGGTTGACTATGCCACTTCCTCAACTGACGCAACTGTTTTCGGCGACCTCTACCAGTGGGGACGTATTGCTGACGGACACGAAAAACGTACCAGCTCAACGAAAGCCGGACCCATTGGTAGTACTGCTGTAGACGTTAATGGTCAGCCAAAAGACGCAGCCAGTGGGAAAGGCTTGTTTATCAAGAATGCATCTAGTCCTCACGACTGGTCCAACCCACAAAACACCACTCGTTGGGGTAACGGTCAGTTAGTTAATTATAACTTTGGTTCTGCTGATGGTGGCGCTGTTCCGAATGGTTCAGGAAGTTTTTATCAAAAGCCTGTTAAAACCATCAACGACCCCTGCCCTGACGGCTGGCGTATTCCAACGCAGGATGAATGGGAACGGCTTGTAACGTACGACGGCAATCCGAGTGTTGTCGGTGGTGACTTTAGCGGGATAGTTGCTGCCGGTACGTCTCCCTTCACCACCAATAGCGCCCCCTTGACATGGGTACCGGTAAAGGGTGGAAAAGCAAGCGCCAGTGATTGGAGTAGTGGTAAAGGCACGGTAGGCGGTCATGCTATTTACAAAACATCTGACTGGACTGATGCTGCAGACGGTTATAAAAACGGTACACTTGAACTTTTCACCCCTGCTGCCCCCGAGCCTATCCTCTTCCTTCCTGTCGGCGGGTACCGCACTGATAGCGGTGCACACACCGACACCTTCGTCCGCGGACACTACTGGAGTAGCACAGTTAACGCCCCCAACAGTTGGCGCCTATCCTGCAGGGCTACCTCCGTGAGCTTAACCTACGATGGATGTCCCCGTGGGTACGGCTTAAGTGTGCGGTGTGTGAAATAAGAGCTTTCGCCCAGACAAAGTAAAAAGCCTCCGGCAATGGGGGCTTTTTTAGTTTTTAGTTAGTAGAGTGTAGTTTTTAGTGAATAATGTTATTCCGCAGGGACAAATCTCTGTGAAACCTCTGTGAAATTCAGCAGCGAGAGTTGCCAAGTTTCTTATTGCACGGAGTTATACAGAGAACACACAGAGAAATAAAAGCCCCAAAAAAACATTGTTCACTATTAATTATTCGCTAATAACTAATAACTACACTCTAATAACTAAAAAAAGGTGTACCTTTGCCCCCATTAAATTTAAAAAAATATTAGTGATTCTACAACCTAAAAAACAAGAGGAAACTTCTAAAAATTGCTTTTTCTGCGTTACGCTCTTTCGGTAAAATGCTCATTTACGTTAGTAAACTCCGCTTTTACCTCAATGGCAAGCCTTGAAAAATCTAATTTTTAGCAGCCCCCAAGATTTTAACTTACAAATTATCTTAAATATAATAACCACCTTTTTTATGTCAGAAAAAAAATTATCCGTGTCGGCAGATTTTCCGGCTGTTAGTACAGATGAGTGGATGGCAAAAATTACTGCCGACCTCAAGGGAGCTGATTTCCAAAAGAAACTTGTATGGAAAACGCATGAAGGATTCGATGTGATGCCCTTCTATCGCGCTGCAGATTTGAAAGGATTAGCCAGTATCGGGTCGGCGCCGGGAGTTTTCCCGTATGTGCGCGGCACAAAAACAGACAATGTATGGTTTGTACGCCAGAATATTACTGTCTCCGACGTCGGGGAAGCAAACCGTAAGGCATTGGATTCGTTAAACAAAGGCGTCGATTCGCTGGGCTTTCAACTGGGCGAGACAGCCCTCACCGATGATTCCCTGAAAATCCTGCTCAACAACATTCAAGCCGATTGCGTTGAGTTGAATTTTGAAGTTTGTATCACCAAAAGCGAAGCGCTGGTAACCCTTTTGTTGAACTATTTTAAGGCGCAGAAATACGACATCGCCACTTTGCGTGGCTCCATCAACTGCGATCCGGTCAACCGTATGCTTCTCAAAGGCAAAGCGCTTGATGAAGTTGCCGTCAAAGAGATTATCGTCGCTGTAGCCCAAGCCGGCAAAGCATTGCCGAACTACCGCGTAATCGGCATCAACCCTGTAAGCATCAACAATGCTGGTGCGTATTGTGCTCAAGAACTGGGCTATGCACTGGCTTGGGGAACACAATATTTAACGTGGCTCACAGAAGCAGGTTTCCCCGTCGATGACGCTGCAAAAGCGCTCAAATTTAATTTTGGTATTGGCGGTAACTATTTTATGGAAATTGCCAAGTTCCGCGCAGCACGTCTGCTGTGGGCAAAAATTGTAGAGGCTTACAAGCCGGAAGATTTGAACGCGGCAAAAATGGTCATACACGCCGAAACATCGCGCTTCAACAAAACCATATTCGATGCTCATGTGAATATGTTGCGCACACAAACCGAAGCAATGAGCGCCTCCATTGCAGGGGTCGATTCATTGACGGTGCTACCCTTTGATGCTGTTTTCAAAGAAAGTAACGAGTTTTCGGAACGTATCGCCCGTAATCAGCAGTTGCTGCTAAAGGAAGAAACCCATTTAGACAAAATCACCGATGTCAGCGCAGGGTCATATTATATTGAAACCCTGACGGACAGCATCGCTGCCAAAGCATGGGCGCGATTCCTTGACATCGAAAATCAGGGCGGACTGTTTGCCCTTGTAACAACCGGCGCCGTACAGAAAGATATGCAGGCTTCCGCTGCCAAACGTCTGAGGGATGTTTCTTCGCGCCGTGAAGTGTTGCTTGGTACGAATCAGTATCCCAATTTCTCTGAAACGGCAAGTCAAAAGCTGACGCCAGAGAGCGCTTGTGCCTGCTCCGTCGAAGCCGGTCTTGACACGCTGCCTCACGTGCGGGCTGCTCAGGAGTTTGAAGCCTTGCGCTTTGCCACGGAACACGCCGCCAAACGTCCAAAAGCCTTTATGCTGACCATCGGCAATCTGGCAATGCGGCTGGCGCGGGCGCAGTTCTCGTGTAACTTCTTTGCCTGTGCCGGCTATGAAGTGATAGATAATCTTGGCTTCTCGACAGTAGAAGAGGGTGTTGCGGCAGCGCAAAAGGCTGATGCCGATATTATTGTACTCTGTTCTTCGGATGACGAATATGCCGAACTTGCTCCTGCCGCTTACAAGGTTATCGGAGGTAAGCAGCTGTTTGTCGTTGCCGGCGCTCCCGAATGTGCCGATGCTCTGAAAGCCGTTGGAATAGAACATTTTATTAATGTCAAAGTCAATGTGCTGGATACCCTGAAAGGGTTTAACAGCAAAATAGGGATATGAAATAACAGTCATTTTTGCAGTAATGATGTACTATTCATTGGTGGAAAAATAGGAATGTTTCTTACGATTATCTGGGCAATGAAGCAAAATCTTTATAATGAAAAGTATTATGCAGAAACCAAAGAAGGTTATGATACGGTGTTATGTATATACTTTTTTACCGGAAGATTTTGAAGACTAAGAATACAAAACATTTTAAAGAAAAAATAAAGCAAAAAAATGAGACCTGATTTTAACAAGATTACCATTCGTGAGGTTCAGCCCTCCAAAGTGGAAAACACAAGCCAAACTTGGCTCACACCGGAACAAATTCCCGTAAAATCCGTCTATTCCGAAGAGGATTTGGATGGTCTGGAACATCTCAATTATGCCTCAGGACTTCCGCCATTTTTACGCGGACCCTATTCCGGCATGTATGCGATGCGTTCATGGACAATTCGTCAGTATGCGGGTTTTTCTACCGCCGAAGAATCGAATGCGTTCTACAGGCGCAACCTTGCTTCGGGACAAAAAGGATTGTCGGTAGCCTTCGACCTTGCCACGCATCGCGGCTATGACGCCGACCATGAGCGCGTAGTAGGCGACGTGGGTAAGGCAGGCGTATCCATCTGTTCGGTAGAGGATATGAAAGTGCTTTTTGACGGCATTCCACTCAACAAAATGTCGGTGTCAATGACTATGAACGGCGCTGTGTTGCCTGTTCTGGCATTTTACATTAATGCCGGACTGGAACAGGGTGCAAAGCTCGAAGAGATGGCAGGAACCATCCAAAATGACATCCTTAAAGAATTTATGGTGCGCAATACCTATATCTATCCGCCCAAATTCTCTATGAAAATCATTGCCGATATTTTCGAGTACACCTCGAAATATATGCCCAAATTCAACTCCATTTCCATTTCGGGTTATCACATGCAGGAAGCGGGCGCTACTGCCGACATTGAGTTGGCATACACCTTAGCCGATGGCTTGGAATATCTTCGCGCCGGTGTAAATGCGGGTATGGATATTGATTCATTCGCTCCGCGTCTGTCGTTCTTTTGGGCAATCGGGATGAATCATTTTATGGAAATTGCCAAGATGCGTGCTGCTCGTATGCTGTGGGCAAAGATTGTGAAACAGTTTAACCCGAAAAACGAGAAATCACTTGCGTTGCGTACCCATTGCCAGACTTCCGGCTGGTCGTTGACGGAGCAGGATCCGTTCAACAATGTCGGGCGGACGTGCATCGAAGCGCTGGGCGCAGCACTGGGACATACGCAGTCGCTGCATACCAACGCACTGGATGAAGCAATTGCGTTGCCGACCGATTTTTCGGCGCGTATCGCACGAAATACACAGATATACATTCAGGAAGAGACTCAAATTTGCCGCGAAATTGACCCGTGGGCAGGTTCTTATTATGTTGAAGCGCTTACCGCTGAGTTAGCGGAAAAGGCGTGGTCGCACATTGAGGAGGTTGAAAAACTCGGAGGTATGGCTGCCGCCATCGAAACTGGTATTCCTAAAATGCGTATCGAAGAGGCGGCTGCGCGTACTCAGGCGCGTATCGACTCGGGCGAACAGGTCATTGTTGGCGTCAACAAATACCGCCTCGACCACGAAGATCCTATTGACATCCTCGAAGTGGACAACACGGCTGTGCGCAAGCAGCAGATTGAGCGGCTCGACCAGCTCAAGGCAACCCGCGACAATGCCGCCGTGAAACGCGCTCTTGATGTCATTACCGAATGTGCGAAAACAGGCAAAGGTAATCTGCTCGAACTGGCAGTAGAAGCAGCTCGCCTGAGAGCAACATTAGGTGAAATTTCCAATGCCTGCGAAACAGTTGCAGGCAGATACAGTGCAACAATTAGAACAATTTCAGGCGTGTATAGTGCAGGAACAAAAAATGATGCAACTTTCCAGAAGGCTTGTCAGTTGACGGCGGAATTTGCACAAAAAGAAGGGCGTCAGCCGCGTATTATGATTGCCAAAATGGGGCAGGACGGACACGACAGAGGCGCAAAGGTAGTGGCAACGGGTTATGCCGATTGCGGGTTTGACGTGGATATGGGACCGCTTTTCCAGACGCCTGCCGAAGCTGCCAGACAAGCCATTGAGAACGATGTGCATGTGCTGGGCGTTTCGTCGCTTGCCGCAGGACACAAAACGCTTGTGCCGCAGGTGATTGACGAACTGAAAAAACTGGGACGCGAAGATATCATCGTCATTGCAGGCGGCGTTATCCCCGCTCAGGATTACGATTTCCTTTACAAAGCCGGTGTGGCTGCAATTTTTGGACCGGGTTCGCCTGTGGCAAGTGCAGCCTGCACCATTATGGAAATTCTGCTGGAGCAATAATCGTTTCGTCTCTTTTACCTGTAAATGAATTTACAGAATACCAAACATTTTGCTGAACGTTTTAAGCAGCGAGAGCAGAATTAGTTTTCAGTTTTCAGTTTTACGAATTGAGAATTGAGAAACAACTAAACTCTAAACTCTAAAAAAATATTATTCACTATTCGTTATTAACTATTCACTGCCAACTATGCTGAGTTGCGCAAAACGACTAAATTTATTGAACGTTATTGAACAAATAAAACACAAAATAAAATGAGTGAAATCGTAAAATTCAGTCAAGTTGAAGAAAAAATCTTGACCATTCGCAACCAACAAGTAATCCTTGACAGCGATGTTGCGGCATTGTATGGTGTGGAAACAATGCGTATTAATGAAGCCGTAAAAAACAATCCCGATAAATTCCCGAAAGGGTATCTATTGGAACTGACAAAGGATGAGAAAAAAGAGGTTATCGAAATTTTCGATAACCCCAAAATAAAATTTTCACCGGCATTGCCCAAAGCGTTCACAGAAAAAGGCTTGTATATGCTTGCCACCATCCTAAAAAGCGAAACGGCAACACAAACAACCATTGCGATTGTCGAAACGTTTGCCAAGATACGGGAACTTGCCCGTACCGTTTCGGAGTTGTCCGAAACAGCCGAAGATTTTAAACAAAAATCGCTGATGCAAAAAGGTGGTGAAATCATTGCGGATATTCTGGGCGACGACTTGAAAACATCGGATACGGAAACAAGCATTGAATTGAATTTTGCCATAATGAAATTCAAACACACAATCAAACGCAAATAAAACTGTATTGAGTATACGAAACGTAAGGTATTTTATCTAAACAGTCTGTATAATAACGTATTTGTAAGCGAATACCAAACATTTTGCTGCCGCAGGCAGCAAAATGTTTGGCTGTGCAAGTTATCGGCAGTGTACTCCCGCAGGGAGCGCACATTATTGATGAACAGATGAACGTACTTTTTTTATCTGCTTGGTATCCACATCGTAACGATGCGATGGCGGGGCTTTTTGTGCGAAAACACGCAGAAGCGGTATCACGCTATGCGGAGGTGTGTGTGCTGTTTCCAAAAGGCGATGAAAAGATAAAACGCTTTGAAATTATTGAGCAACATTTTGGCAATGTGAGAGAAGTTTATGTCTATTTTCCGTCCGTCCACAACAGATTACTCAAAAAAATAGCGAATCCTGTAAATTACTTTCGCGCTTTTCTGAAAGGCTATAAAACCGTCAAAAACACGTTTGGGAAACCGGACATTACACAGGTGAATGTATTGACACGCAGCGGTGTTTTGGCATATATTTTGAAAAAAACGCAGAAAATTCCATACATAATTATTGAGCATTGGTCACGGTATTTGCCCGAAAACAATTCTTACAATGGCTTTTTAAGAAAAATAGTCACATTTTTAGTTGCACGCAAAGCGGCGGCAATACTTCCGGTGTCGAAATCACTTGAAAAAGCAATGAAAAATAAAGGCATTGTCAATAAGAATTATAAAGTCGTAAATAATGTTGTTGATGATTTTTTCTTTATGCCAAGTCCATCTCTTATATCATTTAAAGACGAGCCGAAAACCATCTTGCATATATCCTGTTTTAGCGATGAAGCAAAAAATATAAGCGGAATTTTGCAGGCAACAAAAATGCTTTTACAAAAAAGAAATGATTTTAAATTGATTTTAATAGGGGATGGCGTTGACTTTGAAAATATAAGAAGCATTTCGGAACAGCTCTCACTGCAAAAAAATGTTTTTTTTCTTGGTGAAAAAAAGCCGCAGGATGTTTACCACTGGCTAAATCGGTGTGCTTTTACAGTGCTTTTTTCAAATTATGAAAACGCCCCCGTTGTTATTTCGGAAAGTCTGGCAGCTGGAAAGCCGGTTGTTGCAACAGATGTTGGCGGTATTTCGGAAATGATAAACAAACAAAACGGCATTTTAATACCAATAAAAAATACAGAAAAATTGGCAGAAGCAATGAACGAAATGCTTGATAATTTTGAAAAATATCCATCAAAACGTATAAGCGAGCAGGCATATAAAGATTATTCTTTCGAATATACAGGAAAACGACTTTTTGAGATTTATAAAGAGACTCTTAGACAATACGACAAAAACAAATACACATTCCATAACGAATGCCAAACGGGGAATACACTTTGAAAATCTTATTGTCTTTTGGAATTTGTTAGACAGTTTTCTTCAGGACAAAAATAGTTATCTCAAATACTTGGCTTTAATAGAGCAATCGAAAGCAAAAAGTAAGGTTGGACTGATTACTCAAACACATTCTTATCATATTCGGAAACAATACGCCTATCTTTTTCGTGATTTTGAGATGAAATATTTTAAACAAATGCGTTTTGGCGAAAAAATGATTTTGTTTTGTACGCATTACGGATTCTATCATTTGGCGCAATTGGTACACTGGTTAATTGTTTTGAAAAATTGGAAATACTGTTAATATCACCGGCGTAAACGTATTTATAGTCGTGCTGAAAATAAAATAATAAAAAATGGCTCACGTCAGAAAACCCGAATGGCTCAAAATTGATTTGAGAGCCGACAATCATTTTGCACAGGTCAGCAGCGTTCTCAAATGTTACAGTCTGCACACCATTTGCACATCGGGGCGTTGCCCGAATATGGCGGAATGTTGGAGTCGCGGAACGGCTACGTTTATGATTCTGGGCGATGTCTGCACCCGTTCCTGCAAATTTTGTAACACCGCTACCGGTCGCCCGCTGCCGCCGGACCCCGATGAGCCGCAACGGTTAGCTGAGTCGGTCAAACAGATTGCGCTGAAACACGCCGTTATCACTTCCGTTGCGCGGGATGACCTGCCCGACTATGGCGCCGCACACTGGGCAAAATGTATCGAAGCCATTTTCAGCGTAAATCCTGCCACAACCGTTGAAGCGCTTATTCCCGATTTTCGCGGAGATAGAACATTGATAGACAAAGTTATTGAGGTAAAACCGGCGGTCATCTCTCACAACATTGAGACTGTGCGCCGCTTGACTCCTGCCGTTCGCAGCGCCGCCAAATATGATGTCAGTCTGGAAACGCTGGCTCATATTGCCCGTTCGGGGATTCCGGCTAAAAGCGGATTAATGCTTGGTCTGGGTGAAACCGAAGCCGAAATTTTTCAAACAATGGACGACCTGCGTACCGCAGGCTGCACCATTCTCACCATTGGGCAATATCTGCAACCGTCGCGAAAACATCTCCCTGTGGAAGCCTATATTCATCCCGATACCTTTGCCGAATACAAAACGATTGCCCTGAACAAAGGGTTTAAAAAGGTGGAGAGCGCTCCTTTGGTGCGTTCGTCGTATCGGGCGGAACAGCATATAATTTAAAAATATATCATCGTGAATCTCGACTATTTCATTGCCAAGCGTCTGCATTTTGCCTTTGAGGAGGGTAAAAGAAATGTGTCGCGTCCTGCTGTGCGTGTGGCAACGGTCGGGGTGGCAGTCGGGCTGGCTGTGATGATTGTAGCTGTTTCGGTGATTGTGGGCTTCAAGACGGAGGTTGCCGGTCAGGTCATCGGCTTCGGTTCGCATATTCAGGTGTCGGCTTTTGGGGCGCAGACTTCCTATGAACGTCCGCCCATTGTCCTGTCGGATATGATGATGCAACGTTTAGCCGCCTTGCCGAATATCTCGGCTTTGCAGCGCATCATCACCAAACCTGCTATCATCAAGACGGACAGCGCTTTTCATGCCATTGTTATTAAAGGCATTGACAATAGCTATCGCTGGAATTTTTTCCGGCGCAATCTCATTGCCGGAGATACGCTCGCCTTCGATTCGCTTCCTTCCAACGGCGTAATAATTTCTCAAACGGTTGCCGAAAAACTGGGTTTGACGCTTGGCGACAGTTTTAACTGTTATTTTATGCAGGAAACTGTTAGAGCCAGAAAGATGGTGATTAACGGCATTTATGCCACCACATTCAGCGAATATGACCGCCTTTTTGTCCTTGCCGACCTGCGCATAGCTGCCCTGCTTAACGAATGGGACAGCAGCCAAATCAGTACACTGGAAATTCTTATTGATGACTTCGACCGCCTTGACGCCACGGCGACAGCAGTCTATCAGCTTGTTGGCAATCATTTCGACAGCGAGGGACAGCTTTACCAGACGCGCACAATCAAGCAGATTGCCATACAAATATTTGAATGGCTCGACCGTCTGGATCTTAATGCGTGGGTGATTTTGATGCTGATGCTCATTGTTGCGGGTTTCACGATGGTATCGGGGCTGCTTATTCTCATTCTTGAACGAACGGCTACTATCGGCATACTCAAGGCATTAGGGGCATCCAATTGGGCTATCCGCCGGATGTTTCTTTACCATGCATCCTTTTTGGTGGGCAAGGGGATGCTGATGGGTAATATCGTCGGCGTGGGCATCGTACTGGCGCAGTATTTCTTTCATATCATCCCGCTGGATGCCTCTTTCTACTACGTAAATTATGTACCCGTATCGGTAAATGCATGGTTGCTGCTTGCCATCAATGCGGGAACGTTTCTGCTTTCGCTGGCTATGATGATTATTCCAACGTGGTTTATAACCAAAATCACCCCCGTTGAAGCGATGCACTTCGATTAAACTATCATACGGAAAAAAGTGTAGCTCTCTGTTATGCTTGTGGAATACTTGACTTGTAAGACGAAAAAAGCACCGCTATCAGCCCAACATTCCATCCCTGCGGAACATCTTCAGTTGTCAGTTATTGGTTTTCATAACCAAAAACGCTTTCGTGCAGTTACCACAAAATAAGTATTTAGTAGAAACCGGTTACTGATTAGTGGGTATTTTTACCATCATTATGTCACAGTATGCCCGATAACCGGTTTTTGCCTGTGAACAAGTTGTACCTTTGTCGCGCCTGTTTTATTATCCTTATTATGGGATAAAATGGGTTAATTGTTTTACCTTTTTTATATCAAAAACCTTATTATAATGATAAAGAATACCGAAAAACTATTTAAGAGTTTGATGACACTTCTTTTTGTTGTCATCACCGCACAGAGCGCTTCGGCGCAGATTATGGTCTTTGAAGACGATTTTGAATCGGGCAACCTGTTACAATGGCGTCAAAGTTCAACCGGCTCTCCCGTTGTGTGGGACGTTGGGACGACAGGCGTCTGGGCAGTAACCGCTGTTGATGGTAGCCATTATGCGTATCTCTATACTGCGACAAATCAAACGCCGGTGCAATTAATTACTCCGGCGGTCAATTTGACGGCATCGCGAGAATATGCCATAACCTTCTTAATGGCAGCGCCGAAATTTTCCAACGGCGACCGCGACACGCTCAGGGTTTACTCCCGCGTTGCCGGCGGCATCTGGACATTGCTCGAAACGATTCAGCCCACAACACAGAGCTGGCAGGAGCAGCGTATCAATTTGATGCCCTATGCACAACCGGAAACGGTCGAGTTTGCGTTTGAATACAACTATGGCGCCGGCAAGGGTATTGCCCTCGACAGGGTCGCCATTGGAACACAACCACTTTGTACCCGTCCGGATGCTCTGCACGCACAGCGTATTTCGCACCATTCAGCCATACTGTCATGGTCGGCAAGCATTTACTCCACAAGTTACCGCCTTAAGGTTTCTACAACACCATTGACCGATTTCACACAAACAGCAGACGGTTTCGATGGTATGGTATTTAATACAGTTTATACAGTAACGGAACTTTCTCCCTCCACCACCTATTACTGGTACGTACAAGCCGATTGTGGCGAGAGCGATGTTAGCGCATGGTCGCAGGAAGAAACGTTTACAACAGGCTGTTTGCCCTCTACCGTGCCGTACAGTGAGTCCTTTAACAGCGTCGGGACAGGAGAGCTGCCCGCCTGCTGGAAAACACTTGTGCAAACTGCCGGAAACTGGGGAACGACATCGCCCGCCGCAGAATACACCCCCCATTGTCGTGAGCTTAACGCCGATATGGCGCTCTATCTGTCCGCCTGTTATGACAATACCTCCTCTGAGGTTTTGCCCCGCCTGACGAAAGCGTTTGCCATTTCCCCCGCACTGTCGGTGAATGACCGGCAGGAATATCAGCTGTCGTTCAAGCTGTACAGCGCCGGTCGTGCCACGCTGCATATAGGAGTACAGTCAGACCCGCAGGATGTTACAACCTTTACGGAACTGATTGGTATTGCCACCGCAGGTGGCGTTATGGAAGAGTGTATCCTGCCAATGACTGCGGCAACAGATAACAATTATATTGTGTTTATGGCAGATGCTTCGGATTACAATGAAACAGTGAATATCTATATTGACGATATGGAAATAGCGCCGCCTGTTTCCTGTCAGCGACCGTCCATCCTGCAGACAGTTGCTGTTACCGACACCGCAGCATCTTTGACATGGACAGGAACAGCATCCTCCTATCGTGTTCGCATATCCACCGTGCCGATTAATCCGGCAACAGCCCCCGTCGCCGATATACTCGACCGCACGGTAACTGCCATTCCATTACGTGTGGAATCACTCAGTTCACGAACGACCTATTACTGGTACGTGCAAGCCAATTGTGGCGGCGGAACGTCCGAATGGTCGCATCAGGCAACCATCAACACAGCGATAACACCCGCCACGCTTCCATATATTTGCAGCTTTGAGGATGAAACGGAACACCGGCAATGGTTGCTAAAAAACGGAACACAAGCCAACAAATGGGTCTTCGGCACGGCAGTCGGCAGTAACGGTTCAAACGGATTATACATCAGCAACAATACCGCCGGTGCAACAAATCATTACAACGTTGATGCAACGTCGTATGTATATGCCGTCAGAACATTAAGTCTGGATGCCGCCGGAGAATATACATTCCAGTTTGACTGGATGGGGAATGGCGAAGGCGACTACGATTTGATGCGTGTCTTCCTGACGCCGGCAACAGTTGAACCGGTAGCCGGTAACGCTTATGACATGACTGTGGACAAAAACCCGACGCCCGATAACTGGATAGACGTCGGCGGAGGCATACTCAACTCGTCGGCACTGTGGAATACCCGGTCGGCGGAATACAACGTACCTGCTGCCGGACTGTACAACCTTGTATTCTTCTGGAAGAACGACGGCTTGTCAGGCGTCCAGCCGCCCGCAGCTGTAGATAACATCCTTGTCGAAAAGCTGCTTTGCCGTGCGGTGGACAGCATTAAGGTAGAAAATATTACACGGTCTTCGGCAGAGATTAGCTGGTTAGACCGGGAAGTAGGAGCTTCTCTGTGGGATATAAAGATTGCAACCACTGTGTTATCAGACCCAAGTACGGAGAACGGTATAGTCAATGTACAAACTTCCGTCAAGCCGTTTGCTGTTAGCGGACTGACAGGCAATACCCTTTACCATGTTTATATCAGAACGTCCTGCGGGCAGAATGTCAAGAGTGTGTGGAGGCACGCGGTTTTCACAACACAGGTGGTTTGTCCGCAACCAACCCTTACCGGGCACACCTCAGAGAGTACATCAATAACGGTCGCGTGGACAAACGGAGGTGAGGAAACAGCATGGCAACTTGTTTATGACGTTTCAGGCTTCGACCCGAATGGAAAAACACCTGTTGATATTACCGCTTCACAGTCGTATCAACTTACAAACCTGCTACCGGATACGCTTTACGACATTTATCTTCGTGCCAACTGTGGCATCGTGGATGGCGTAAGCGAATGGACGCTTCTGTCGTGTCGCACGTTGCCGCTTGCCTGTACGACACCGAGGAATATAACTGTTACATCATTAACCCATAATTCGGGACGTGTGAAGTGGATGTCGGAAAATGCCGATACCTATAACGTTAAGCTCTCCATCGTTCCCATTAATCCGGAGGAGAGCGCCGGAGATGTCGATAATTTATCTACATCGGATAATTATCTTGACCTGACCAGCCTTCAGTCCTCTGTCTCCTATCATGTTTATATACGGGCGGAATGTGGCGATGTTGGAACGTCAGCATGGGCGGCTGCCTCATTTATTACCGGTTGTCAGCCCGTTTCCATTCCTGTCGTGGAGCAGTTTAACACTTACGGTGAAAATGTCAGCCCGACTTGCTGGCGCTATCTGACGGTTAAAACAGGTAATATTCCGGAGGAAGAAATCATGCCGCCACACATTGTAAACAGTAGCGACACGCCAACCGTTAAAGTATTAAGTCTGTACGGCTATTATGGCGATGACTACACATCGACGAAGCTACTTGCCATTATGCCGAACCTCACCACCGGCGTAAACGGATTGAGCCTGCGATTTGACGGCTATGCCAATCTCACAGGCGTGCCTCTTGTGGTGGGCGTTATGACCGATCAGGCTGATGCTTCTACCTTTGAGCCGGTGGCTACTCTTACGCTGGGAATCAAAGCCTCTTATGCCGTCAGCTTCCACTCCTATACAGATACGGGCAGGTATATCGCCTTTATGGTGGATGGCGATGCAGCTCAAAAATCCTATACCGCCTGTCTCGGCAATGTGCATCTGGGAGTTATCAACGACTGTCAGTCGCCTGCCGACGTAAGCGTTGCCGATATTACACACGAGGGCGCAACCATCGCATGGCAACCGCTGTCTGTGAACGATCACAAGTTCCGTATTCAGGTTTCTACCGTTAATGTCGGGAACAATACGGCAAATGCGGATACCATCTCAACCTTTGCCGTGGATACGATAGTTGATATTGTCAATGGCGTGTTTAAATATACCGTTCACGGACTTGCAGAGCGTACCAACTATTATGTTTACGTGCAGACAGTCTGTCAGGATAACAGTTATGGGGAAAGATATACCCGATTGACAGGGTTTCGTACGACATGCGCTTCTCAGGTATCCCTGCCATTTGCCGAACATTTTAACGGCAACGGAGGCATCGGCTTACAGCCGGAATGTTGGACGGTTGGCAGTGCAACAGGCAGCAAGCCGCCATATTGCAATACAACATACCGCTACGGTGCAGCAGGGGCATCGCTCTGTTTCACATCCGCCGCAGGAACCGACGCTTTTACCATACTGCCGGAAATTACAGACCTACTTACTACGGCGCAGTTATCGTTTATGGCATATAAACCAAGCCTCCATGACAGTATTACCGTAGGCATACTGACCGACCCGACCGATATAACAACATTTGATTCATTAACCACCGTATCGCCTACCGCAACCGGTACGTGGCAGGAGTTGGTGGTGTCGTTAAGCGGTTACGGTGGAACGGGGCAATATCTTGCGTTCCGGTCGCAACGTCAGGCTGATAATACATTCTTTATTGATAATGTTCTGGTGGAACGGATTCCAGCGTGTATCAGACCTGCTTCTCTCACGGTGAACGCCATTACCGACGCCTCTGTGGAGATAGCCTTTCCGGAAACAGCCCGACATTTGAAGGTCGGCGCTTACGGATTCAATCCCGCAACAGGCGGCAGGCTTATTACCAACGTAACCAGTCCATATTTGTTGACGGAGTTAGCGCTCTCTTCGTGTTACGATATCTATGTGCAAGCCGACTGCGGGGCAGACGGTACAAGCACATGGCGTGGACCGGTAACCGTTTATACAAATCAGGTAATTGAAACGCCACCGGTTATTTCCGGCTTTGAGACCGATGCCGACATGTGGCGTACCTCGTCGAATGGCGGCGGGAACAGTTTCGCTGTTGGAAGTGCAACCTGCAACGGCGGCGCAAGCGCATTATACGTTTCGGATGACGGCGGTGTAAGCAATTCTTATTCTTTCCCCACTAACAAAGCTACATATACCTATGCTTACAGAACGGTATCACTGCAAGCCGGACAACGGTACACCGTCCGTTTTGACTGGAAAGCCGGTGGAGAAAAGGATTACGACCTGTTGCGGGCGTTCCTCATTCCGGATACGGTAGAACTCTCTTCCGGCAATGCTTACGGTATGACCTTTGCCACAAACACCACACCGGCAGGATGGACAGATATAGGCAACGGTAATCTTCAAGGGGAAACGTCGTGGCAAAATTATTCCTATTCATTCACATTACAGACAACGGGCATATACCGGTTGACATTCTTCTGGAAGAACGACGGCTATGGAGCAGGAGGTACGCCGGCAGCCATAGACAACTTCCACTTTGAAGAGGAGAGATGTTATGCACCCATTATTTCCGTAACGGACTTGACAGAAACAACTGTCGGTCTGTCGTGGGAAAGCGACGCGGTAACGTGGCAGGTGGTGGCAGATACGCAGGCGCATACAACAGCCTCGCTGGATACGTTGCCGACAGGCATTTACAGCAACTATGGATTAACGACTTCTGCCGTAAACCTTACGGAATTAAGTCAGAAAGTCATGCATTATGTCTATGTGCGTGGATTGTGCAGCGGTGGCGGTACCACTGCGTGGGGAATGTTCACTTTCATCACGCCGCAGTTGGATACAGTGCCGTTCTTTGCTGACTTTGAAACTCCGACGGATAATGTTAAATGGTCTTTCAGCAATAGCGAAGGTGAGAACAGGTGGACTATTGGCGCTGCCGCAGCTGCCGGCGGCAACAGCGGTCTGTATATCTCCAACGATGATGGCGTTACAAATGAATATACAGACACATCCCTTTCTCACGCCTACGCTTACAGAGATATACGTCTGAATGTCGGTACTGTCTATTCCATAGATTTTGAATGGCAAAGTAATGGAGAATCTGCTTTTGACCTAATGCGTGTATTTCTTGTGCCTTACGTCGTTAATCTCTCCTCTGGCGCCGCGTATGGTCTGGATGAGACTAACGTCATACCGGAGGGATGGGTGGAGATTGGCAACAGTAATTTCTCCGCACACGATACGTGGCAACTCTTTTCCGATGTATTTCAGATACCGGCAACGGGGGTGTATCACTTGGTATTCTTCTGGAAAAATGACGGCTCGGCGGGTGCGCAACCGTCGGCGGCTGTGGATAACATTGCCATTCAGGAGGCGACATGTATGACGCCGCGCAACCTGACGGCTTCTGCGGCGGGTGATTCGGTAAGTATAGACTGGGAGCCGGGCAATGTGCCGCTCACCGGATGGCGTGTGCTTGTCTCCTCAACGTCCATTGACCCGACGACGCAGACAGCAGACGTAGCGGACACGCTTGTAACAACGCATCCCGTTACGATAGGAGGGCTGTCGCTGTCGAAAACCTACTATTACTATGTGCAAAACCAGTGTGTGGACAAGTCGCTCTGGTCAGCGGAAGCCTCCTTTATGACACCTTGCGACATATATACGATTCCTTTTGAGGAAACGTTTGGCAATACTACCTATCCGCCCATTTGTTGGAACAAATATAGAGCATTGACTTCAAATGTATTTAACGGTGGCAGTCTGTCGGCAACAACGAGTGGCTGGAGCAGGGTTACAACAAATAACGGCATTACAAAACCGCATACAAAAATCTATCTTTATACCGCCGGTCAATATTACTGGCTGGTGTCGCCGACCATTCACGTGGATACAACGGCTGTACTGCTCTTTGACGTGGCTCTGACGAGTTATAACTCTGCCAACCCGATAAAGAATCCGGCAGGTCAGCCTGACGACCAGTTTATGGTCATCATCTCGGATGATGCAGGTGCAACGTGGAACGCTGCCAACGCCACTGTCTGGAATAACAAGCCTGATGGCGATTATGTCTTTAATCAGCTTCCGCACGTGGCAGAACGGATAGGGATTGACTTGTCGGCTTACAGAGGCAAGGATATTCGCATTGCTTTCTACGGCGAATCAACGGTAGCCGGCAATGGAAGTAATGACCTGCATATCGGAAATATTAACGTAATGCCGACTGAAAACGTCTTTGTAAGTGATATTGTTTGTCAGGGGTATGATTATACGGAAGATATATTTGATATTCCAGCAACGCAGTTAAGTCATGCAGGAACATTTACATTTGGCGGAACAAAGAAACAGCCTTCGGGAGATTATCAATATCTGACGCTTAACCTGACCGTTTTGGAGACCGGAATCAGTCATATCAGCGCGTCAATCTGCGATGATGAACCCTATCTGGAGAATGGTTTTAATGAATTGCAGGCGGGCATTTACCGGCGTAATCTGATTTCGTCCACCGGTTGCGACTCGACGATAATCCTGACGCTCACGCACGCTTCGCACATCAGAACGAGCGATACCATTACCATCAATGTTGACGATTTGCCTTACAGCTATCGTGATACGGTGATTCCGGCGACTGTATCTGCAGGCGAACACGAATTTATCTTTATCAACCCTGCGTCCACCGGTTGCGACAGCATCCATACGCTTGTAGTAACCATCGGAACGGGTGTAATGTTTCCGAATATGTTAACATTCTACCTGTTGCCGAATCCGGTTGCCTGTGGCGACGAAGTAAGAATCGAAGCCGATTTCACTGCCGCCGATCGCAACGGTTTAACGGTAGAGGTGTTCAACAATGCAGGTATTCGTCTGATGACATTGGAGCCGGAGACATATCCGATACGCCTGACAGGTTTTAATCAGAGTGGTATGTATCTGGTGCGCATCACCACCGGCAGGCACGAGGTTTACTACGGCAAGTTGATGGTACAGTAAACTGTAATTAGAAAATAAAAAAGCCCCTTGCACAGCAGCGGCTGCCCCAACAGGAGCAGCCGCTGCCAGTTAATGCAAACAGTCGCTTACCAGATGTCAGCGCGTTTTTCGGGCGCAAGGTACATGGCGTCGCCCTCCTGCAGGTTATATGTCTGCGCAAAGACGTTGATGTGCGGCAGAGCGCCGTTCACCCGCCAACGCCCCAGCGAATGAGGGTCTTCTTTGGTACGGCGTACAATCTCTTCGTCGCGAACATTCCCCGCCCATACGTTAGCGTAGGCAATAAAGAAACGTTCATCGGCAGAGAAGTCGTCCATAACATCCGTAATTGTTCCCTGTGCTTTGGCTTTTTGCAGCGCTACAAACGATACGTTCAATCCGCCATTGTCCGCGATATTTTCACCGAGTGTGAATGTGCCATTGGCTTTTACGCCCGGCAAAACGTCAATGTTGTCAAAATAATCTACCAGAACTTTGGTACGTGCGGCGAAATTGACTGCATCATCTTCTCCCCACCAGTTGCTGAGGTTACCGTTTTTGTCGTAGTTACGCCCCTGGTCATCGAATCCGTGCGTCATTTCGTGTCCGATTACCACGCCAATAGCGCCGTAATTCACCGCATCATCGGCATACATGTCAAAGAAGGGCGGTTGCAGAATACCTGCCGGAAAACAGATTTCGTTAGTTGTTGGGTTGTAATAGGCATTCACGGTCTGCGGGGTCATCAGCCACTCTTTGGGGTCGATAGGCTTTCCTATTTTCGCCAGATGGTATGCCGTTTCAAAGCGTTGCGCCCGCTCAATGTTGGCAAAATAGCTGTCTTTGGCAACGGTCAGACTGCTGTAATCGCGCCACTGGTCGGGATAGCCGATTTTGACAATGAAAGCGTCTAACTTTTCAAAGGATTTATCTTTGGTAGAATCGTTCATCCACCCGTTTTGTGCGATTCGTTCACGCAAAGCCTCTTTGAGGTTATCAACCAGCTGTAACATCCGTTCTTTGGCGGCTGCGGGAAAATATTTCTCCACGTACATCTGTCCGACGGCTTCGCCCAGAACGCCGTCAACCGTACCAACCACACGCTTCCAGCGCGGACGCTGTTCTGTTCTGCCGGAAAGCGTTTTGCCAAAGAAATCAAAATGCGCATCCACAAAAGCGCTGTTCAGATAGGGCGCCGCGCCGGTGATGATTTGGCAGGCGAGATAGGTGCGAATGGTGTTAATATCGGTCTTCTCAATGATTTTGTTCAATGCGGCGGTGTAATCGGGCTGTCCGATATTTACGGAGGTAACCTCCTGCAAGCCCAGCGCAGCCAAATATCTTTTTACATCAATAGAAGGAATGAGTTTTTGCCATTCGTCAACCGTGCGGATGTTGCTGGTTTTATAGGGGTCGCGCATTGTATTTTTGTCCATAAATGCCGTTGCCAGTTCCGTTTCCAATGCCAATACCTGTTTGGCGGCAGCCTCTTCCTGTCCTGTTAGTCCGGCAATTTCGGCATAACCCGACAGGGACAGCAGTTTTGAGAGCAACACAACGTATGCGTCGCGTTTGTCTTTCATACCGGCTTCGAGATAATAGTCGCGGTCGCCGATACCAAGCCCCGTTTGCCATATCCACGCAATACGTTGCGTGCTGTTATTTGGGTCTGCTTCGCCGAATACACCAAAAAGCGGCGAGGTGCCGTCCAGCGCCAATTCCGCCAGTTTGTCCGTCAGTCCTTCTTTGGTTTGCAGGGAAAGCAACGAGGTAAGAACCGTCTTGAGAGGCTCTGCGCCTTGCTGTTCAGTGGTTGCCGAATCCATACCGAGATTATACAAATCGCCTATTTTCTGTGGAATGGAACCACTCTTGTGCTGTCTTTCCGCAATGGAAACAATCAACTCTTTGAGTTGTTTTTGGTTGTCCTCCGCCAGCTTGTCGAAACTGCCGAAACGCGCATATTCCGCCGTCAGCGGGTGAAGCGCCATCCAGCCGCCACAGGCATATTGATAGAAATCCTGCTTCGGAGAGACGGTTGTGTCTAAATATTCTTGATGAATACCCGAAGTCAGCGCTTGGGATTGTTGTCTGCCACACGAAGTAGCTAACAGTGCAGGTGTTGCAATCATAGTTGCATAGATAAAGATTTTTTTCATAGACTAAAAAACATATTAAATTAAGTAATTGATAAGTCAATCATTTCTTTGCAAACACCAAACTTTTCTGCGTGATGCTGCACGCCCGTCGGCTCTACGTGTACGACAATATCATACACATTTTCAACGGCTTGTTTGATGCCTGTTTCGACCTGATTAGCGATTAAGTGAGCTTCGAGCAACGAGAGGTTGCCATCAACTTCAATATCAAGCAGGATAAGGTAATGCGAGCCAATCTGATGCGACCGTACCCGATGCGGGTTTTTTGCTCCATCTACCCTGTCAACTGCTTCAAAAATGCGATTGTAAACCGTTTCGTCCTTTACGCCGTCCATCAGTTCCACATTGGAGTCCATAAATATCGAAAATGCCGACCTGATGATAAACAAACTCACCAACAGCCCGACAACTGCGTCAAGTATAGGTAATTTCAGTCCGAAGGTAAGGAACAGCCCGATTAATACGCTCACGGAAATAAGAACGTCATTGCGCATATTAACGGCATTTGCTTTCAGCAGCGAACTGTTGATGCGCTTGCCCTGGCGGTATTGATAATACGCCAGCAGCAGTTTGCCGACAATGGAAAACAGCGTAACATAGATGGCAATCACTGTGGGCATCGTGCGCTCTGCTCCCGAAAAGATGCTTTTTCCCGATGCAATAAGCATCTGGATACCGGCATACAGAATCACTATAGACAGCACTTTGGTTGCGATGTTTTCGGCTTTGGTGTATCCGTACACATATTTTCTGCTTGGCGGGCGATTGACAAGATTGGCTGTAAAAATCATAATAATGGATATAGCCACATCCGCAGATGAGTCAACGCCATCGCTAACCACCGCCACGCTTCCCGCCAACAGACCAAGAACAATCTTCGCAGTCGCCAGAATGGCATTACCCGCCATACTGACCCACGAAGTCTTTTTCATAATGTTGCTGTTCGACATAGGTGATAACAATTGATACGGTCAGACGTTAGATGCGGGTTTTTGTTTTCAACTCAAAATCCCGTCCGAGATAGTTGTCCCTGACAACCGGATTGGCAGCCAAGTCTTCGGGAGCGCCCTGAAAAAGAATCTTCCCCTCAAAAAGCAGATAGGCGCGGTCGGTAATGGCAAGCGTCTCATCAACATTGTGGTCGGTAATCAGGATGCCGATATTGCGTTCTTTCAGATGCCATACAATATCCTGTATATCTTGTACCGCAATCGGGTCAACGCCGGCAAAAGGTTCGTCAAGCATAATAAAATGAGGCTCTATTGCCAGACAGCGGGCGATTTCGGTACGCCGTCGTTCGCCGCCCGAAAGGCGGTCGCCAATATTTTTTCGTACCAGTTCCAGATGAAACTCGGCAATCAGACTTTCGAGCTTTTCGTGCTGCTGCTCTTTTGAGAAAGAGGTCATCTCCAGCACGGCACGAATGTTATCCTCTACCGTCATCTTCCGAAACACCGACGGCTCTTGCGCCAGATAGCCAATACCCGCCTGTGCCCGCCGATAGACGGGATAGGAGGTAATATTTATATCGTTCAGAAAAACATGACCGGAATTGGGCGTAATCAATCCTGTTGCGATGTAGAACGTAGTAGTTTTACCGGCGCCATTCGGTCCGAGCAGCCCGACAATCTCACCCTGATGTACCTCAATGGAGACATCGTTCACCACCGTGCGCTTGCCGTAGAGTTTATAAAGGTGTTCGGTGCGAAGCACCATTGAGGTTGATTTCATAAATAATGTCTAATGTCTCAGGCTTTCTGTGCCGTATGTTTGTATTTGAAAATAACCGCGAACAACAGGGCTATGATAAGTGCATATCCGGCAAATACAAGCCAGATATTTGACCAGTCCTTTATGAGTTCTTCGCCTACTTTGGTTTCAAACCATTTAGCGATAACCTGCCCTGCAATGATATTTCCCAAAACGGCGCCGATACCATTAGTCATCAGCATAAATACGCCCTGTGCAGAGGACTGAATTTTTGAATCGGTATTCTGTTCTACGAATAGTGCGCCCGAAATATTGAAAAAATCAAATGCCATACCGTAAACCACGCACGACACAATAATCAATGCAAAACCTAACGCCGAATTTTCGGCAAATCCAAACAGTCCAAAACGCAAAACCCACGCAAACATACTGATTAGCATCACCTTTTTTATGCCGAATTTCTTCATAAAGAAAGGAATGGCAAGAATAAACAGCGTCTCGGAGATTTGTGAGATGGAGAGAATGATGGTTGAAAAATTATTAATCAGCTCACCTTTCTTAAAGACGTTTGCATCCTGTAAAAAGCTGTCGCCGTATGCATTGGTAAGTTGCAGTGCGCCGCCGAGAAAGAGGCTGAAGATGAAGAACACCGCCATTTTCTTTTGTTTGAATAATACGAATGCTTCCAAGCCTAACTTTTCTACCAGAGATTTTTTGCCTGCAGACTTATTTTCTACTTTTTTGATGGTCGGCAGCAGAATAAAGGAAAAGAGCGACAGGAAAAATGCGCCAACGGCAGAAATAAAGAAAGACACCCTGATACTTTGTCCAAGTCCCCACTCTTTGGTGAACAGATTAGTGAGCCACATCGCCACAATAAAGCCCACTGTACCCCAAACACGTATGGGCGGGAAATATTTGGTAGGGTCTTTTCCCTCCCCTTTTAATACACTGAATCCGATAGAATTGTCCAATCCGATGGTGGGCATATAGAAACACATTGCAAGCAGCAAAACCCAGAAGAACGGCGTCGGAGCGTCAATAAAAGGCAAAAAGCACATCGTAATGCCAAAAAGCAAATGCAGAATAGCATAAACGTAGTTTGCTTTCCATTTGTCGGCGAGGATGCCAAAAAGGGTCGGCATAATGAGCGAAGCAAATCCCATCGTTGAGAAGACCAGCCCAAACTGTGCACCGTCCCAGTGTTTCTCAACAAAACCATAATGACCAAGCGTCATCATCCATGCTCCCCAAACGAAGAACTGGAAAAAATTCATCACAATTAAACGAAGTTTCATAGCGTAACAATTTTAAAATATAAAAGAATCATTTGATGTCTGTGCAGATTGACGACGACTGATTTCATCACGGATAAGTGCAGCCTGCTCATACATTTCCTTACTGACGGATAGTTGTAACATCTCTTGAAGTTCCGGAAGTGTCAGTTCGTGGAACGGTTTCGATGTCTTAACGGTTACTGTGGTGTCGGTGGTCAAAATAGACTCTTCCGTATAAATCGGACATCCGCCGCGCAAAGCCAGCGCGATGGCGTCAGAGACACGTACCGTTGAGGTGAACAGCTCTTCAAGATGTTCAAAGTGGACTTCGGCAAGAAAAACATCCTCCTGAAATCTGTAAATATAAACTTCGCGGAGATTGATGTGATAATGTGTTGTCAATTTGATAAACAGGTCGTGTACCAGAGTACGTTTGACGGCAGGCACCTCCATAGCAGAGACGATGGCGTATGCTTCCTGATTGCCGATTACAACAGGGACGTGGCGGGAACCGTCACACTCTCCCAGAAGCAATATACATATCTCCGACTGAACTTTGGGTGTCGAAACCCCTAAAACCTGTACTTGAATCTTGGTTCTCATTGACATAATGATAGCGCCATTGTTTTGTAGATACCCGGTGAGACGTTTACAATCTGCATCACCTCGAAAAGCAGGCACAAAGATACGCCTTTTTTTTTAATGGATAATTAAAGATTCGCGAAAAACACAAAGGAGAGGCTCAACGGAAAAATGCAACTTTCTTTGAAAAGCCTTCTAAAGGCGCCTCAAAGTTAAGTAGTTTTCTTGGTCTTCTATTAATTTTATGTTGAAAAAGTTTAATATTGCTGTTACTGAAGTTTTTAAAATCTTTTTTTATTTTTCATTGCAATTACAAAGTAAAAACTTTTTTCTCAATCTTCGATTGGGGCATGCCCCCAACAGAGGTTTTTTCTTATTTTAGTTGCATTTACTATTTGAACTTGCGAAAATATATTTGTTTCAGTGGCGAGAGGGTCAAGCGTTTGTGTTTTTGAAACAATATGAATACAATCGAAGTCCGCCTCCAGAAACAATGGATGTTCAGAGAGTTCATTGGCTAACTCCTGCCAAATTTTCAGTTCGTCGGCGTGGATGCGGATTGTTTTGGGGTGGGTGGTGGGACATCGGCTATTTCAATTTGTCTTTTGCTTTATCGGTTAAATGATAGCCGCCAATTTTGGGCGCACCCTTGAAGTCTATAATCCCTTTCCTGCGCAATAATCGCAAATAACGCTCTACTGTTGAGATGCTTTTACCTATTCGTATTGATATTTCGGTTGCATTCAGTCCTGAAACGTTTAATAAGAGATTTACAATGTTGAATACTCCCTCATTTACTCCCTCATTTACTCCCTTACGTATAAGTTTGTAAATCTTATCTAATTGATTTTCAGTTATTTTAATATCATCATTTACTCCCTCAGCATCATCGAATTTTCCCCCAAAAGCAGGGTGTATGGGTAATCTTGCGATAAAATAACTGTGGTTGTTGTCGGTTTCAAAAATCGGTTCGGGCGAGCCGTTTTTTTTCATTTCGCGACGAATAATAGGGATACCTGTTCCGCGTCCTTCGGTCATATCCAAATCTTTGAGAAAATCGCCGATACGTCGGTTTCGGTAACGCCTATTACGAATGTCGCCACGCCGTATTTCTTCCATTTTCACGCTTCTGTCGGGTCCGCCTTGATTGATAATTTCAATAGCATCTGGCAAAATGCGAATTTCAACTGGCTCACGAATTTCCCAATTTCTGTGATATAAAGAATTTGTAATGGATTCTTCCAAAGCACGATACGGATAATTCCAAGCCCTGTCGGATTCGGGTTGGTCTGGTTTTTTATAGATTCGTTCTTTCAAAACGACATTTTTGATTTGTTCAAGCGCTTTATGTATTTGCGCGTTTACGGGTCCCGTGATGGCAGGCTTTTCAAAAAAAGTAGGGTCGCCCAAACCATTTGGGAACTCCACAATTTCAATTCTGGAATATGGGAAAAACTTTTCGGGATGGTGGTTAAACATCATCAGGGCAATGTTTTTCGGATGCAGGTTTTCTTCTTGCCCGCCAACCAAATCCATAGCCTTATAAATATTTGTTATTGAGCCTGTTTCCATTTCTTCCAACAACTCGCTTTCGATTTCCTGCAAATACTCACGCACCAATAACGGCGAAATATCTTCAACTTCGGCTTTAGAGTTTACGCGGTCATCGTAAGGCGTATGGTTACTTATGCTAATCAGTTCATCTCTCTGGTCTTTATCTGCCTGAACGGTGCTGGCATACAGACGAATAAAATAGCGGTACTTCTTATCTTTAACTGTAACATCTTCCGGCGCTTCATACGGACGCTTATCGCCGTCAGTTACCTGAATGATGAGAATCGAAACGCCGTCAATTTCTTCGATACTGATTTTCGGTGCATAATATGGCTTGATAAGTTTGTTATACTCAACCATTTTCTTTTGAATAGTGTCCAATTCAGTTGTCGGAATGCCTGTGATAGGGCGTTTTGCCCTGCCGTTTTCTGCCTCTGCACCAACGATAATGTAACCTCCGCCAATGTTCTCAAAATCATTGGCAAAGGCGCAGATGGTGCGGTAAATTGCCGCAGGATTCCAACCTTTCTTGTATTCTATCCGCTCGTTTTCAACGGATTTACCCAAAAGCAGTTTTTCAACATTGACTTGTATAGCCATATCTTCTTAATTTTGAGTGTAAAAGTAGTGAAAATCCGTCAATCCCCGAAATTTGTAGGCAATTGGTTAATTCTTTTTTTATAGCACCCCCAAAAAAAGAATTAACCCCAAAGCCGAGAGGCTCAACGGAAAAATGCAACGTTTCTACTCCGCCAACTACGGAACAAACAACAAAGATTTTTTCCTCTACCGAGTAGCCGGATATTTTTCATAGCGCCTCAAAAAAAGAATTAACCATTTTTGGCATCATTACCTTATTTTTTGAGCGAATATATAACCGCAAGGCAATTCACCCGATATTTCTGCCACTATCGAATTATGTTTTATATAATAGGCAACAGGGAAAGAATTTGTTAAACGAAATAGAATTTTTGCAGGATAATTTTTTATAACAAATTCCGGTTTGAAAATTTCTCTGAATTTCCTTTCGGCAATAGTATCTTCCAATGCTATACCAATAACTTTGTCCACTATATCTAAAGACTCATATTGTTTCAAGTTTTCAATAGAATTCATGCAATGAGGACAAAAGTAAGTAAATACGAATACCAGATAGGTAGAATCTCCGGATGTAGAGACAAACTCTTTGAGTATGGTATTATCCACCGTTGAGGTAGCATATTTTCCTGTATTCTGAATTTTGCTTGCAGAACGATAAGTATAACCGGATATAAATGCGACCATACACATAACTGCTAATACAAACCCTGCAATCCATTTATTCATTTTCCAACTGTTTTCGCTATTTCGCCAGACTACTATCAATAAATAAATCAAAACGGCATTGCGAATAAACGTAAAAACAAAAGATGTATTTAATACCGTAATTTCTCCGAAGCAGCCACAATCCTCTATTCCGTTAAAAGCAAACCCATAAAAATAAATCAAGGTAAATAGCGCTGTCAAAAACATACATGCCACAGCCGTATGCTTTAACCCCAAATTAAAAATGAGTAATAAACCAAAGAAGACTTCTGCCAAAACAATAAACGGCGCTAAAAATGATAATCTGTCGAACCCATATTGAGTAATTAAATCCGAAAAAGCAGATACGTTTAATGATTTTGCAATTCCTGTAATCAAAAATAATATTCCTGTGATGAAGGTATATATTCCAACTTTTTTTTTCATTTACTTAAGAAGAAAAAAAGACAGGATTTTTTCTGAAAATCCTGTCTTCAAATTAAACGATTAATTAGTTACAAGTGTAATAGAATTCACCACCTGACGCTGTCTTTAATTTTAGTTCCAAATCTGAACAATTGGATGCACCAAAACTGGCGGGGGCTACTACTCTGGTTGCGGAATATCCATAACCGTCATGCTCTGTACAATTACAACTTTTCATTTCATCGTCTTTTGAACAGGATACTAAAAATACAACCAAACCAATGATGGCAGTTAGACTTACTAAAATAAATTTTGTTTTCATTTTAAAATTTGTTTTACGTCCATTCCTTTACGGACATTAATTAGTTCCCTCTACTCTTATGGCTTTTCGTGGGAAGTAGTGCGCCCGTTTTTTAGAAAGTTACTGCTCTTTCCTGCATTCTTTTTGAGTGTTTTGCAGTTTCACTCTGCGATTTATGGGCAGTTTGCAGTTCTGTATATGATAGTGGCGGTCAAGCCGTCGTCGGATTTTTGACAAAAAAGAAAGCGGACTTAAATATCCGCTTCAGAGGCTGTGAGAAATGCCCGTAATTACAAATAAGTTAAGCCCGCACTTCTGCGAACGCTCACCCATTCTTGCAATTACTAAAAGAAACTCTCACATTTCTGAAGCAAGAAATAGCAAAACGCTAATCTATATGTCTAATAATCTGTTTATTTAATATAAATCATATTCTATAATTTTTCTGTTTTATTTCAGGCGCAAAGATACGCCTTTTTTTTTAATGGATAATTAAAGATTCGCGAAAAACACAAAGAGATGAAAGGCATAAACAAAATGCGGTTATACACTGCATAACCACTTTTCTCTATTCGATTTTATTTGTCGGGGTGAAAGGATTCGAACCTTCGACCCCCTGCTCCCAAAGCAGGTGCGCTAACCGGACTGCGCTACACCCCGTTTTGTCATAGACAATAATCGGGCACAAAAGTAATGTCTTTTTTTGAATGAGACAAATTTTATGAGCAAAAAACAAATGCCCCGCAAGGCACGCAAAATATTTTCACAAAAAACGGCACATATCCTTTTATCGCCGAAGTACACGTTGCGATACGTTTCGACAGGTATCAAACGGAGAGTTTATAAATATCGGTCATTTATCCGGAGGCGTGTATTTTATCCAAATAGATAATCAGATAAAAAAAGTGATAAAAAAATAACGCTTTAAGTGTCAAATTTTCCACCGAAAATAGATACGGAAGTCGGATTTCCTGTTGCCGTCTATCTGCTCTGTACCGCTGCCGATAACAGTGCGGTCGTCGCTGTAAACCGTCTGTGCGAAACGCAGGTAACAGGTCATGCTTTGGGTGATTTTGTATCCAACAGTGGCATACCATCGACTGCCGACGCCATAAAGCATCGGCACAGACATCATCAATGGCACATCCCGTTCGTAAACGTAGAAACGATTTGCATAATCCCGCGCATCGAACATGGCATAGCGTAAACCAATGGTCATATTAAGCCATGGCAGGGTATAAACCACGTCCTGAAAGAGCAAAAAGCCTGTAACAGGGTCAGGATTTGTCGTTTCAGGCTGCCGAACGGCGTTTGCTTCCACACAACTGCGCAACAGGACATTCGCATAACGACAGACAACATTAAACCGCACGGAGGTACGCTGTTGCAAATTAAGCTGCGCCACCGGATTAAGCGGCGTCTGATAGTTATACGGCGACATGCCATACCGCCCGCGACAGTATATTTCCACCGTATTCGATGCACGAAAATCAAGCTGTAACAGCGCGTCGTAACCGGTTGCCGGAGCGTTCACATTATATCGAATCCACGGATAGCGATACACATCGCCCGAAGCAGACAACCGCCATCTTCCGGCAGGAAAAAACTGTGCAGCCAGATAAACACCGCTTTCATTGTTTGTATTGCTTTTGGCGAATGAACGCGCATAAATCATGTCGTATTTGGGAGAATAATAACGCTGTACCACCGTAAAATGCACCGCCGAAGACGGCGAAAACACACAGCCGTTGACGGTGGCTATTCCCGCTGCCTGATTAACGGCAGTTTCGCCGAAGAGCGTGATCCTGTTAAGTTTGACGTAATAGTCAATACCCAGTCCGCTTTGCTGTGTTCCGTGAAACTGATAGTGTTTATAAGGCTCGTCAGCGGGAATCATCGGCATATTGAAGCGGACGTGCAATGCGGTTATTCCCACCCGAATCCCACGATGCCGAAACGACAGATTTCCTCCTGCAACCTGCTGTAAGAGGCTGTTTTTGCGCTCCAGTTCCAGCGCCGTGCGGTGCAGTCCGTCCGTTTTGAACGAGGGGAAACTGCCCGATGTGGTGTCGGCATCCATTCTGCGCACCGAGTAGAATGTTGTTATCTGCCAGCGCTTGAACGCCATAGTTGCGCCAATGCCGCGTAAAAAGCCATATTCATCGGTGGACGATTTTCTGGTTAATCCCGTAGCACGCAGCATCATGTTCATAACATCACCCGACCGTCCCGTGCTGTAATTGCCGTTCATCACCAGTCCCTGTCCAAAGGAAGCCCGATAGTCGCCAACGACTATGCGGCTGAATTTCCACAAATCGTTTAACTGAATATATCCCGAATAGGCGTCATAACCTTTGTGATTTTGTCCCCAAAACTGTTCGCCGCCGTCTTTTTCTGCAGTCAGTCCGGCATAGATTCTGTCCTTAGCGTGAAAACGGTATTTCAACGATGTATAAAAGGGGTCGCCTGTATAGCGACTGTTTGGATGCAGCGCCAAATCTTCGTCAGAGATAGACGTGTATCCCTGCTTTTTTTCGACCGTACCGTCGAAACGGACGGTGATTTCGTGTTTGCCCTGTTTCAGAAGAGGTAATAATTCCCAATGGTCGTTGTCCGGCGTCTGTTCTACCGTAACAAACGGCAGCAGTAAATCTATTGTGAATCTGTCCATTTTAGTTACCAGACGCAATTCGTAAATACTCTGCATAGGTCCGTACCGATAGATATAATAAAGCAGATTTTCGGCTTGTTCATCGGATAGAAACATCAGTGTGTTGAGTTTGTCTTTTGTAACGGTGTTGAGATTGAGCGGGTTTTCGGCGTAGTGTGTGAGTGTTTCGTAAAGCGCTTCGTAGTCGGGTTCCTGTTCTGATTCCAGTTCGTCACTGATATAGTCGAATATGTTTTCGATGACACGTTCCACAGGCAATGTTTGCTGTGCCGTTGCTGTTCCCATCGTCATAACGCTTAGAAGCAATCCACAAAAGCGTGCTCGGATATTCATTTGTTCAAAAGCTATAACGTAACGCTCCCAAAAGTGAAACACCCAGTGTTCCACTGTAATCTGCCTGCAGGTCAAAAGATATTTTCGACACAGTTACGCCTGCTCCCAGTGTCGGCACAAATGATTGCTGCCCGTATGCGCCAAGTCGTACGGTCAGGAAATCAAGCATGACATATTCAAATCCTGTCGCCCAGCGCACTGACGAGCGCACTTCCTTATCCACCTGCAGCAACCAGTCCACTTTGCCCCGAATCTGCCAGCGTGTTCCCAGAGAAAACCGTACCGGCAAAAGTTTATCCGTTGCACCTGCCTCTATTTTTGAAAAAACGGGATTAAATACGCTGAAACCAATACTTACCGTCTCTGATACTTTCACCTGACATCCTGCGTGCGCCGTTAACGTTCCGGCATACCGTTCTGTGGGAGAGAGGTAAACGGTGTAATAATCCACTTCTATGCCCAGCCGAAACCGTTCGCCCAGTTGTCGTGCAACCGTTGCCGCCAGCAGCATTTCCTGATATTCCGCAAAACCGAAATGGGTGAAACTCCCTCCAATATGAAAATATTTTGTTGGAAACCACACATTCATAGCTTTGTTGCTAAGTTCTCGCGTGATATAACGATTGTCATAGAGCAGTTGCACTCCTGCGGAGGTCTGAGCTGCCAGCGCCGCAGGATTATGAAAAGGTATCCACGCTTTTTCATAAGCCACCGATGCATTGCCGCCTACAAAAGACGAAGGCATAACGGTTGTCTGCTGCGCCTGCAATGTGCCGACAGCTGACCATAAAATCCCAGCAATAAGTAAAAGAGGCTTTTTGGAGCGAAGATAAATCATTGATATTTTGTTTTGAATGCCAACGCATAGATACGCATCTGTTTCACCATAGCAACCAGTCCATTGGAACGGGTGGGGGAGAGGTGGTCTTTGAGACCGATTTTGTCAATAAAATAGAGGTCGACATCAAGAATTTCATCGACCGTAGCTCCGGAAAGTACCTCAACGAGCAACGAGACAATGCCTTTTACAATCACCGCATCGCTCTGGGCGTGGTAAATTATTCTACCGTCTGCGTAATGCGCTGCAAGCCATACCTTACTTTGGCAACCTTCAATCAGATTGGCATCCGTCATCTCCTCCGGAGACATTGCCTCCAGAGCGCTACCCAGGTCAACCAGATATTGATATTTGTCCATCCAGTCATCAAATACGGCAAAGTCTTCGATGATTCTGGTCTGTTTTTCGTTTATAGTCATAATGTATAAAATTACGCCTCTCTTGCTGATGTCATGTCCTGATATAGGTTGACACCTAAATGATGACAAAAGATGACAAAAATGTACAAAGAAATACTATCGGTACAGTGTTTGCTTTAAGCAGAAAGTGGTAGAGGGACTGCTCAAAATTAAACCTCAGACAGTTGTGCTTTGATAGCTTTGCTTGCCTCTTCAAATCCGGGCTTGTCGAGCAACGCAAACATATTCTTTTTATAGGCTTCCACGCCGGGCTGGTCGAAAGGATTCACGTCCAAAAGGTATCCGCTGATGCCACATGCTTTCTCAAAGAAATAAAGCAACTCCCCAATGTAACCGGCATTGAGTTGAGGCAGAGTTATTTTCAGACAGGGAACCTCGCCGTCAAGGTGCGCCAGCATCGTTCCCAGTTCTGCCATCTTGTTTACCTCATCCACACGTCGTTGCGCAATGAAATTAAGTCCGTCGAGGTTGTCCGCGTCAAAAGGGATTCTTTTTTCATAATTGGGCTGGGCAACGGAAATCATTGTTTCAAAGATGGTGCGTTCTCCCTGCTGAATCCACTGTCCCATTGAGTGTAGGTCGGTGGTGAAGTCCACTGCTGCCGGAAAAATACCCTTGTGCTCCTTGCCTTCGCTCTCGCCGTAGAGTTGTTTCCACCATTCGGCAAGGCAGTGCAACTTGGGATGAAAATTGACCAGAATCTCGATCTTCTTTCCCGCATTATAGAGAATATTGCGAGCCACAGCATATTGACAGGCAGGATTTTGCCCGTACGGAACGGCAGGCTCACAACGGGTCTGCATCCTGACAGCGCCCTGCACCAGCGCTTTTATATCGTGTCCGGCAACGGCAATCGGCAGCAACCCAACCGGCGAGAACACAGAGAAACGTCCGCCAATATTGTCCTCAATGACGTATGACTTATATCCCCGCAGTTTTGTCAGCGTATGCAACGCGCCACGCGCCTTGTCCGTGATTGCCACAATCAAACGGCGAGCGGCGTCCGTCCCCTGCTGCTCTTCGAGCTGTTTACTCAACAGGCGAAACGCGATAGCAGGCTCGGTGGTTGTGCCTGATTTTGATATGGAAATAATGCCGAAACGCTTTGTTTTAAGCAATTCCTGCAACTCAAAGAGATAATCCTCGCTGATATTCTGTCCGGCATAGACAATGGCAGGCGTCGTACGTTTGGTCTGCAGCCAGTCGAATGTATTTGAAAGCGCATCAATCACCGCCTTAGCGCCGAGATAACTGCCTCCAATGCCAATCACCACTACTACTTCACATTCGCGGCGCAACAGCGCTGCCGTCGTTTCAATATCGGCAAGATGCGCTTCCGAGATTTCACCCGGCAGACGAAGCCATCCTAAAAAATCGTTACCCTTGCCTTTGCCATCGTGAAGCGCCTGATTGGCAGCTTCAGCACGATTTTTATAAGTCTCAATAGCCGATTCCGCAACAAAAGTATATGCTTTGTCGGTAGAAAGTTGAAGTTCTTTGTTCATTTGAATATCCATTTTTTTGTGATTATACTTTTATTCTAACTGTGATGTCAAAGCACGCATCACCGCCGCCGGCGACCGGCGCTGGTAAAGAATTGCGTAAACAGCCTCCATAATAGGCATTTTGACTTGAAAATGTTCATTTATTTCGTAGATACATTTTGTGCCGTAATATCCTTCAGCTATCATCTCCATCTCCACCTGTGCGGTTTTTACGGAGTAGCCTTTGCCGATCATCGTGCCAAAAGTACGGTTACGGCTGAATTTGGAATAGGCAGTTACCAGCAAATCACCCAGATAGACCGATTCCTGCAGGTTACGGTGCAACGGATAGACCGCATTACAGAAGCGGTTCATCTCTTGAATGGCATTTGATACAAGCACTGCCTGAAAATTATCGCCATATTTCAATCCATAACAGATGCCCACGGCAATGGCATAGATATTTTTCATCACTGAGGAGAACTCAATGCCGTAGAGGTCTTCGCTGGTATAGGTTTGTACGAAAGCGCTGGTAAACATTTGCGACAGTGTGCGAGCCAGATCGCGATTTTTACACGCCACCGTCAGATAGGACATCCGTTCCAAAGCAACCTCTTCCGCATGACAGGGACCGCTGATCACCGCCAACTGTTCGAACGGTACATTATAATACCGGTGAAAATACTCCGACACGACAACATTTTCATCAGGAACAATACCTTTAATTGCCGACACAATAATCTTGTCATCCAAACGGAGACGCAGTTTCTTGAGATGTGATTTCAGGAAAGGAGACGGTGTGGCAAAAAACAGAATATCGGATTGTTGTACTACGTGATTGATTTTGGAAGTAAAGTGAATACGTTCAGTATCGAATGTAACGCTTGACAGGTAAGATGGGTTACGTCCTGAACGTTCAAAATCAACGATTTGGTCTTCGCGCCGCATATACCAGTTGAGGTGAGAATTTGTGTTCAGCAACAACTTGGCAAGCGCTGTTGCCCAACTTCCGCCACCAATGACCGCTACTCTGAGCCTTTGTTCTGCTTCCATAACTCCAAAGAATTTAATGAGATTAATAAACTGCAGGGGCAAAAAGTGTCTGCCCCGAATTGTATCATTAGAAATGGATGAGGTTGTCCGGCGTATGCGGCAACCTCATCCATTTATCAACGTGCTTAATTATTGTTTGGGCTGAAATATCTTAACATATTTCCCCTTACGCTGCGCCCCCAAACTGATGATATAAACATTCTGGGGAGACAGTCCTGATATGACAATATTTCCCGGATCGGCAGCAAAATCGGTATGAGGAATGGTTTTTATCATTCTTCCGTCTGTTGAGAAGATGTACAAATCCTGCTTGTTACCATCTGCATCCCGCAAATCCAGGTCATTCAATGCAATGTGAACATTGCCGTTTTCATCAAATGTTGCCGTAATAACCCTTGAGTCAGCCTCTTCGCCATTCGGCGTTGTAACGGGGACTTCGAGTGAGAAGTCGGTAACATTTTCATACTGTCCTCTGGGGTCTTGATCCGTTGCCTGTACCCGATAATAGTAATCTTTGTTTGGAGTCAGTCCGGTGATTCGCAAAGAATCGTGCTCTGTTGGCTCTGCATTTTCGTCAATATGCGTAAGGATTGATTTTTTCAAGATGGATAACGGATAGGTTACCGAGAAATCGTCGAATGCCATACCTCTCGTAGAGACGCTGTCACAGGAGAAACGGAATTGCCGGTAATTATCTGCAGCGTTCAAAGAGTATTCCCGAAAACTGCCGGTCATATTCTTATTGATAGGTATAGTTGCGATTTTTTGCCATGCCGTACCGTTAAAACCATCAATGGAAAAGGCGCCAGTCTGCGTGAGGTTTTCGTTTCTTGCCCAAAATTTGATGTGCGTAACAGCCTCCGGATAGTGTGCCGACCAGATGGTGTCCAATACGGAAGTAAAGAGAGCAGCCTTTGGAGCAGACGCGGGATTGTTTGTACTTTCCGTAATGAAATTCCACTGCCAGTCAGGCGCCACTTCTACACCTAATTGTGAGAAATTCTGCGTATCGGTCGAAGCGCCATCTTTGGTATAAACCGTAACATAGTAGCCCACAGCGTCGGCTTCTCTCTTCCAGTTGGCTTGAAAAGCGTACGGAGAGATTCTTGTAGCGTGCAACGTATCGGGAATACCCATAGTCATGCGTTGGGTTGATTGTCCAACAAGGTCTATGGTATGTATGGCAGAAGTACCGGATCGTGCCTCCAAACGGGCATTATGCTTGTCATAAAAGGATGGTTTATCGGGGTTATAGCGTACATCCACAGAAGCGCTAACGATGGAATCGACAGGGGTTATTGTGAGCGTACTCCTCCACTGATCGGATACATCATCGGTCAAACGCATCTGAAATTTGCCGCGGTCTGTTCCTGTCAAAGTCAATACAACGGGGTCTGTAAGTTTGCCGCCACTCACGCCGATTGTGTTTGTAACAGGCACACCCACTTCTGTTCTCAGAATATCTTTTTGCGGCAAAAGTTTCAGGTACGGACCGTCACTTCCACAGCTTTTGTAACAAAACAGTATCGAATTTCCCTGTTGCTCGATAGACAGGATTGGAGAAGATGTAAGCGTGGTGCTATTAAGCAGTTTTGGGGTAAAACTTGTTACATTACGAGATCCCGGATACGTATCTCTGTTTGAAGAATAGGTAGGATGTCCGTCAGCTTCCATAATATCCATAAGCAGACTTCCCTCCGTGTTGTTTGGAGAATTATCAGCCCACTGTTGAGCATTATAGGCAACGCGTGAAATCAACATTCCTGTACCGGGCAAACCGATGCTGTCCCAACCAACAGCTTGTCTGTTTTCTATCATAAAATATTCCGACGGATTGGGAGAATTCCCGATTAGATTGTGGGTTTCGGTTGCTGTCAGAATGTAAGCTGTATTATGCGTTGTCAATGGCTCCAAAACGTATTTATCTCCGGTGGACAGTATGGTTGGTGTCAGATAGGTGAGGTAAAAACGCTCGTGTGAAGAATAGGATGGCGGCGTTTTGCCGTCGTTATTGTATGAGCCGTTCGCCATAATATCCCACTTGCCAATGGTATAATGATTGGCGCCATTGGTTGGATAAAAATCCGGTAGCCCAAGTACATGCCCAAACTCATGACAAAATGTACCTATACCCGCCATCATTGTTCCATAGTTAGAGCGCAGTTCGGAAGAACAGGCATAATCATAAATTTTTTTCCCATCTAATGTAGGAGAATTGTTTACAACCGACCGGTGGGGCCAAATGGTGTTGTCTCCGCCACCTTCCGCCTCATTGTAACCGGCATAGAAAACAAATACGTTATCCACTGCATCATCGTTATCGCTGTCGTAATCGGCAAAGTTAATATCGGCATTTGCCAGACTACAAGCGTCGGTAATCATTCGTCCGGGGTTGACGTCGCCACGGTCGTTGTTTCTGCCGTAATAAGCCATGTTTTCGGGCAACGTATAAGGACCGGCGACATCAAAAACAGGTGTGAACGCACCGTTACTGCTTGCAGCAAAATAGTCGGCAGCCGAACCAGTAGCGCCATTTGCGCTGTAATTCGGCTTGTTCAGCATATCGTGGAACGCCTCCCGAGGATTTGCAACAGAAAACGCCTTATCGCTGAAATTGACCAAAATGACAACTCCCTTGCTGTTTCCAAACAAAGGTTTATGGACAATTCTTTTCGTCAAATCAATCTTTGCCTGTCTGCTTTTTCTTACAAAAGCTTCTTTTTTAGAAAAAACAGTGTTGGGTTGCAGAGTTTTGATGAGATCAAGCTCCTCTTTTGTACGTACATCGCGGGCAATCACGCCTAAACGTTGAAATTCTCCGTCATCTTTGCACATGGCATACTCATACGACCCCTGCTCGTTGGCTACCAAAAGATAGCCGTCAACGGTGGTAGCATAATTAAAAAATTCATGCCCATGCAATTGGATAGTTAGCTGTGAACCATCAGCTTGCGTAACCGTTACGGGGTATGGATAAGCAAGAACTGCAAAAGAAACCTGAGCAAAAAAGGGCAGAAATAATACGATCAACAATATGATTTTTTTCATAATACAGGGGGTTAAATTTGGAGAGCAAAGTTATAAGATATTTTTTGTTGAGAAACACAATATCAAGTTAAAAAAAGGTAATTGCGTATTTAATTTGTTGTAAGGTGTGTAATACTGATTCTCTGTCAAACAGATACGATGTTTTTTCATTCTGTTTTGTCATTAAATTACTGTTCAGACAAACAGGAACCCCGATGTGAGGTTCTTTGTTTGTCTGAAGAGTTGCATTATTATCCATTTCTAATTTCTAATGAAATTGATGGCTTCGATAGCTGCCTTGCAGCCGGAAGCTGCTGCCGTAATGGCTTGTCGATAGTGCGGGTCTGCCACGTCACCGGCGGCGAATATACCCGCAATATTGGTGCGGGGCGTCCCGGCTTCGGTACAGATATAACCCTGCGAGTCGGTGTGAATGTAGGGGGCGAAAATCTCGGAGTTCGGATGATGTCCTATTGCCAGAAAGAATCCGTCAATGGCTATCTTCACCTGCTGTTCATCTTCCGTGCCGCGTTTTCTGACCAGTAACGCTCCCTCAACACCTTTTTCGCCAAAGAGACCAATGGTCTCGTGCTCGAAAAGAATCTCAATATTTTCAGCCTGTTGAACACGCTTTTGCATAATGTCTGACGCACGCAGACAGGGCTTCCTGACTATGAGATAGACCTTTTCTGCCAAGCCGGCGAGATAGGTTGCCTCTTCACAGGCGGTGTCGCCGCCACCAACCACAGCCACCCGTTTCCCGCGATAGAAAAAACCGTCGCACGTGGCGCATGCCGATACGCCATGTCCGGCATAATGCTGTTCGTCGGGCAAACCGAGATATTTGGCGGATGCGCCTGTGGCAATAATCACTGTTTGGGCAAGCACATTTGTACGTCCGTCGATTTCAAGCTGAAACGGGTGCACCGCAAAATTGACTGCCGTTACAGCGCCCTGCCTGACATCCGTTCCAAAACGTTCTGCCTGACGCTTGATGTCTTCCATCATTGTAAAACCGTCGATTCCGTCAGGATAACCCGGGAAATTTTCTATTTCGGTGGTAGTGGTCAACTGACCTCCGGGCAGGACACCTTCATAAAGAACAGGCGAGAGATTGGCTCTGCCTGCATAAATGGCTGCCGTATATCCCGCAGGACCGGCGCCTATAATTACACATTTAATATTTTCCATATAATCATATTATCTTTAATTTACGTCGCAAAGATACGCCTTTTTTGGTTATCTGTTAATAGGGTGTAGTTATTAATGAAGAATGAAGAATGTAACGCCGTCAAGCGTTGTTGCAAAAAAAACCTGTCATGCCTGCGCAGGTAATCCTTAATTTCAGCGTAGCAAATTACGGCTTTCTACTTCCTGCAATACGCTCATTTGTTGGATGGCGATTTGGTTCAATTTTATCAACCGTTCGCGTTGGGGAAGTCCTTCGTTGATGAGTACGGCGTTGATGTTTTCCATGTTCGAGAGGCAAATCAGTTCGTTTATGGTGGCGTAGTCGCGGATGTTGCCTTTCCGGTCGGGATTTGCGTCGCGCCATGTGGCAGCAGTTATGCCGAACAGCGCCATGTTCAGTACATCGGCTTCGCTGGCGTAGATAATTGATACCTGTTGCGGGGTCAGTTCCGACGGGACAAGATGTTGCTTGATGGCGTCGGTGTGGATGTGGTAGTTGATTTTTGCAAGTTCGCGCTTTGCCGACCAACCCAAGGCTTTTTGCTCTTCTTCTTTGAGGCGCTGAAATTCTTTGACCAACAACAATTGAAATTTAGCGCTTATCCACATGCCAAAATGAAATGCAATATCTTTATGTGCATACGTTCCACCATACCTGCCTGCTTTGGCAGTTATCCCGATTGCGTTAGTTTTTTCAATCCATCGCTTTACCGACAAAACAAAATTGTTGCTCCCGGCAGAATTTCTAATTGTACCGAATTCGGTATAATTAAAATCGGGATTGAACAGGATTTCCCATTCGCCTATATATGGTAAGTTACAATAATCGTGTGCTTGAGGGAAAAATCGACAGGAAGCTGAAATCAACAGGGGGAATTTTATTGAAAGGAGTGCGTTTTTGTGCATACACAAGTAAACGAGTTACGGCTCTTTATACCCTGTTTACTCGTTTTATACACAAAACCATGCCGCGCATAATGACCATTTTTATATATTTTTTTTGCCACGAATTATACTGATTACACTAATTTTATTCGTGTTAATTCGTGCATTAGTGGCATAAATTAATCATTTACAGATGAGTTGATTATTGGAATATGTACCCCCGCTCGGCGAAAACTCCAGCCTTCGCCGTATTATACTGTGCGCGGCATGGTTTTGTGCA
>JAISXJ010000086.1 GCA_031270565.1 Prevotellaceae bacterium | reverse complement strand
ACCGGACTAAACCGGACTTTTTTCCGTATAGCCGTGATTACAATAACCGAGTGAGACTATGCCGCTTCATCGAAGCGGTATTTTTATATTAAATTTGAAATGGAGGTGAAAGAAATGTTGAAATCCTGCAAACACTGCGGACAAATTCACAATGAAGACGAAATGTCCGAAAAATATGAATTCACTTGGCCAGGCAAACAGAATGCGAAAAAAATCGCATTTGTGCAAACTTCTGCAACATTGCGACCGTGTGAAAAAGAAAGCCAGAATTTTGAAACAACTGAAAATTTATATATCGAGGGCGATAATCTTGAAGTTTTAAAGATTTTACAAAAATCTTATTACAATAAAATTAAAATGATTTATATTGAAATAATGACTACGAGATTGATACAATTTAACTTTGCCTCAGTCGGGCGATTTCAGGGGGGTGCAAATGTCCCAGAGGGGTGCAAACTTCCGAGCCACTTTCAGGGCAAGCAAAAAGAGCCGCGTAAGCCTGATGGATTCAGGGAATGTGGCTCTTTTGTATTCGTTTGGACGCAGGCCTGTCTATTGTTGCTGTGCAGATTCTTCCAATCTCCTTAGCCAATCCGCGTCCACCTCACGGTTTTTGTAATAATACTTTTTATCTTCATCTGTTATTTCGCGGATTACGCGACAAGGATTTCCGAACGCAATAACATTTTTCGGAATATCCTGCGTTACGACGCTCCCCGCGCCGACAACAGAACCCTCGCCAATCGTAACGCCCGGCAGAATTACGACATTGCTGCCAATCCAGACCCAGTCCTCAATTGTCACAGGAAAAGCATACATCTCACCATGCTGCCGCAATTCGCGGTGGACGGGGTGTCCGCAAGTCACGATTGTAACATTTGGTGATATTAACACAGCACTTCCTATATTTACTTTATAGTCATCAACGAGTGTAAGATTGCTGTTGATGTAGGTGTAGTTCCCGATGGAAACAGTCTTGCCGCGCGCATAGGTTATCGGCGCATTTACCCATACCATGTCACCAACAGAGCCGAACATCTCCTTGATAAGCTCAAGCTTACGAGGTTTTTCGCTTGGATGTAGGTGATTGAATTCGTGCATGATGCTTTTTGCCCGTTCCTGTTCGTCAAGATAATCGTGCGTGTCTGTCCAGAGCAGTCCTGCGGCTTTGCGTTTTTCCATATTCATAGTGATACCTCTTTCTCCGCATTTTCGCGGGTTATATTTTTTAGCCATTTATACTTGCGGTAATGCAGCACCATAAACGGCATTTTAACGATTTCATCCATACAAAGAACTGCGTAGAGGATAAGTGGCGGTACTTTCAAATAAAACCCGAAGAGTAATCCGAGCGGTATAACCACGCACCACATTGTAATTGCGTCGCAGATGAGTCCAAACTTTGCGTCGCCTCCCGCGCAGAACAACCCGCCTATAACCGTTGAGTTAAGCGATTTTCCCACACAGTAAACCGCGCTGATGTACAACATACCATTAAGAATAAATTTAGAATTTTTTGTTAAATCAAAAAGGACAGTAAGCGGTCTGACTGTCAGTAGAATCAGCCCGGCCAATATTCCAAAAATAAGTGCGGATTTAACGACGGCAAAGCCGTCCGACTTAGCCTTGGCAATATCACCTGCGCCAAGGGATTTACCGACCAGAATACTTCCACCTTGCCCTATTCCCGTGCAAAGCACCATCACCAAATTTCTTACAACGGAAGCCACTGAGTTTGCGGCTACCATGTCAGAGCCAACATGCCCCATTATCGCCACGGTTGCGGTCAAGCCTCCGCCCCATACGAGATAATTCACCTGTGCCGGAGCAGCGTACTTAAAGAAGTCTGAGAATAACGGTCTATCAAAATGTAGAATGCGCTTTATACGAAGCCTGACAACACTGCCGCGAGAAGACAAAGCCAAGCAAGTGATGAGTTCAATAATCCTTGCTAAAACTGTGGCAACAGCCACACCACGAACCGCCATAACAATATCGCCCGGAAACAAAATAAACACCACAATAGCGTCAAAGGCAACATTAAAGAGCAGTGAAACGGAAGAAATAATTGCGGTTAGTCGAGTGTGCTCCATACTGCGCACAGCATTTATGTAGACTTGTGAAACGCTCATTAGCAGATATGTGGCCGACATAATCCGTAAGTATTGCGCTCCAAGCGTCACCAGTTCGCCGTCGTTGGTTAGTAACGACATTAGAGCTTTTGGAATCGCAACTGATACAGCAAAAAACGCGAAAGACACGATAAACAGCAGGCCAACTCCAATGCCAATAATACTTTCAATCGCAGTAAGGTCTTTTTTACCCCAATACTGTGCGGTAAGTATGCCCACACCTGTCCCTACACCGAAAGTAAAGAGCATTACAATGAATGTAATCTGACCGGCAAGCGACACGGCGGATATCGCTGACTGACCGATTGAACCGAGCAAAACCACGTCAGCCATGTTGACGAGCGCGGTTATCAGGTTTTGCGCTACAATAGGCAGAACAAGGGCGAGCATTCTTCTTGAAAACGAAGCGCTATTATGTTTATGTTGCGTAAGGGCACTCATATAGAAACTTCTCCTCCATGGCATATTGACATTACGAATTTAACAAGTATAATAATACTGTGGTTACTCGGATAATAATATCTGAATATTATGTGTTTTTATAACAATCCTATGTTTTGGAGGAATAATTGTGTATTATGCATTAGATATTCAAACGGACGGGGCAGAGCGCGTGCAATACAACAATGCTGACATGCCTTTATATGCGCGGCAAGGACAGCTTGCAAGTTTTCAGAACTACGCTGCGGCTTGTCATTGGCATGACGATGTGGAGTTCATAGTTAATCTAAAAGGGCATATGAGCTACAATGTGAACGGCCAGATTATTGTAATTGGCGAGGGTGAAGGTTTGTTTGTCAATGCAGACCAGTTACACTATGGCTTCTCCGAAGATGGCAGCGACTGTGAATTCCTATGTGTGCTTTTTAGTCCGAGATTACTATGCGTCAACTTATTCGCGGAACAGAAATTGGTCGCTCCAATCATTCGTAACAATGCCTTTCCATACTCAATTATTCAAGCAAGTTCTGATTGGGAAACAAAACTGTTATTTGATTTGAAGCATTTATTTACACTCATAAATGATGGAGAACCGTTGTCGTTAATTAAAGCCAGTATATACTTGTATGGCATTTGGGCTGGACTGTTTGAAAATATGCCTGATATCTCAACTCAAGGCATACCCACAGATAAGCACCTCGTTTCTCTAAGGCAAATGATGGAATTTGTACATATCCATTATTCCGAAAAAATCACTTTGCCCAAGATTGCGGAAGCAGGGTGCGTCTGCCAAAGTAATTGCTGTGTTATATTTAATAAGTACCTGCATCAAACGCCTATCCAATACCTGACATCATATCGTCTGAAGATGGGCGCCCGGATGCTTTTGGAAAACAAGCTGAACATTACAGAAATTGCATGTTCGTGCGGATTTGGAAGCTCAAGTTTTTTTGCTGAGACGTTTAAGAAAACATATCGCTGTTCACCTACCAAGTATCTTAAAAATCTCACTACGAAATGAACGTTATGCTTTTACATCTTCATCTCAGTGCCGTCCTTGAAGGTGAACCGCACGTCATTTTCGCTGTAAACCGTGGCGTAGTCCACGAGTGTGTGCCAGAGCCGCTCGTCAAACTCGCCGAGAAGCCCGTCCTGCCCCCTGAGTTCTGCGATGGCCGTCCACCGTCTCTCCGCGAGCCTTGGTCTCCGAAAGGATGGCGGTGGCTTCCTCAAA
>JAISXJ010000052.1 GCA_031270565.1 Prevotellaceae bacterium | reverse complement strand
AATTGCTTAATTTGCCCAAGGCCAAACTGACGGTGCAAAACGCGCCCGGCAACCTCACCAAGCCCGGTTATTACAGCCATTACACGCTGGCGTATTTCAAGGACGGCGATTTTCAGACGTTGGATTTTGAAGACAGCCCGCAGGTTGCCCGCTTCCCTTATACGTTGGATTTGGACGAAGGCTATTACCGCCTGATGGCGGGCAGCCGCGCCAACGACGGCTCGGTTTTCGTTCACACCGAATACTTCGAATTGAAGCGCGGTGCGCCTTCCCGCGTAAGCGTTAGTTTGCCGGAGACAGAAGGAAAACTGTTTGTGAAGGGCATTGTGGATATGAATTCAACAGTCACGCTGAACGACGAGTCGAAAGCCACGTTGAAGGAACTATCGAGGGGAAAAGGCTTGGCGCTTTGTTTTCTTGACCTCAGCAAAGAGCCATCGAAACACAATTTGCAAGACCTTCCGGCGGTGCGGCGAGACTTGGACGAGTGGGGTGGGGGCGTGCTCTTACTGACCCCGGACGACAAAGCCGCGACGTCGGCTTTCACGGGATTACCGCGCAACACGGCGTGGGGCATTGATAACGGTCGGACGTTGCTGCATGCGGTTACCGGCGCGTTGCAAATCGACTTCAGCAACAACTTCCCGCTGACGCTTTACCTCTCCCGTAACGGCGGCGTCCTGTACTCCGCTGCCGGCTATCGCATCGGCGTCGGCGAGGCATTATTGAAGATTATACGGGAAGAAGAAAAATCGGCGATAAAAAAAGTGAATAGTGAATAGTGAACAACGAATAATGAACAACTACACTCTAATAACTAAAAACTAAAAACTAATAACTAATGAATTACGCATCACTTTTCAAAAAAGAGCGTTGTTTCGTGGTGATAGGGTTCGTGTTTTAGAATGGTCATTGCCCGATAGAGCTGCTCGGAAAGGACAATGCGTACAATTTGATGTGAAAAGGTCATGCGTGAAAGCGACATCATACTGTTCGCCCGACTGTAAACCTCTCTGGAAAAACCATACGCCCCACCGATGACAAAAACCGTTTGCCTATGTCGCTCCTGCAACTTCCCTACCCATTTTGAGAAAGTCAAAGAGGTGTATTCCTTGCCCTTGTCATCAAGCAGTACGACGAAATCGTCCGGTTTAAGCGCTTTCAGGATAGCTTCTCCCTCCTGTTTGCGCAGGTCATTTTCCGAAAGTGCACAGTTGCTTTTTCCGGTCGCCACCAAACGCCATTCAACAGAAATATAGTGTTTCAGACGAAGCATATACGCCTCCACAGCTTCCGAGATATAGGGAGCAGCCGTTTTGCCGACGGCGATAATGACAATCTTCATAGAGTTTCCACAGAGTTATGCTATTCGATGAATGACAGCAATTTCTTCACAGCCGCCTGCAATCCCTGCGGATAACTGCCTCCGGCTGTTGCCATAAACGGCTGTCCGCCGCCGCCGCCACGTATCTCTTTGGCAGCTTCTCGCACCATAACACCGGCATTAAATCCCGCTTCAACCATTGCCTGACTGATAAAAACCATTATGGAAGGCTTGCCGTTTTCTTCCGAACAGCCGATAAACATAAACTTGTCATTAATAAACCTCTCTTTGAAGAACGGCGCCATCAGTTTAAACAGTTCGGGTGATTCGTGCCTAACCGTATGGCGAATAACCTGTACGCCGTTAATTGTCTCTGCGTGCTGCAACAACTGTTCTTGCAACTCTTTAGCGCGTTCCTGCAGAAGCTCCTCTATCTTCTTTCTGAATTGTGTACTTTCTTCAAATAATTTCTTAACGGCAGACAGGACATCGGGAGTATTGTTGAAGAACTGAAGCAGTGATGCGTGCAGGTCTTGCAGGGCATTGATGAATGTTTCGGCATTTTCGGCAGTTACAGCCTCTATTCGACGAATCCCTGCGGCAATTGAACTCTCCGACACAATTTTAAAGAGTCCAATCTCTCCTGTGGCTTGCACGTGCGTACCGCCGCACAGCTCAATGGATGAGCCGTACTGTATGACACGCACGGTATCGCCATATTTTTCGCCAAACAGGGCAATAGCTCCCATCTGTCCGGCGCGGTCAATGGGAACATTACGCTGTTCGCATCGCGGTTGATTGGCTCTGATGCGACTGTTCACCAGATGTTCCACTCTGCGAATCTCCTCGTGAGTAATCTTTTGATAATGCGAAAAGTCAAACCGTAGAATAAGATGTGAAACAAACGACCCCTTCTGTTCCACGTGAGTGCCGAGAACTTCGCGTAGCGCCTCGTGCAGAAGGTGTGTAGCGGTATGATTGGCTTCAGTAGCCTTGCGACGTTTGCCATCTACCACAGCGCGAAACGTCGCATGAACATCCTGAGGCAGGCGCTCTGTAATGTGCACGGACAGGTTGTTTTCGCGTTTGGTATCAATCACGTCAACGGTTTCGGCGTCGGTTATCAGTTTGCCGGCATCGCCGGTCTGTCCGCCCATTTCGGCATAAAAGGGCGTTTCCGACAATACTAATTGATAGAATGTTTTATTCTTTTGAACCATTTTACGGTAACGCAGGACTTGTGCAGGCGTTTCCAGCGTATCATAGCCAACAAATGTGGTTGTGCCTTGCGAGATGACCACCCAGTCGCCGGTCTCGACGGCTGCGGCGTTACGGGCACGCTCTTTCTGCTTGAGCATCTCATCATTAAACGCTGCCACATCCACCGAAAGCCCGTGTTCCCTGATAATAAGTTCGGTTAAATCAAGCGGAAAACCGTATGTGTCGTAAAGAATAAAGGCTTCGTTGCCTGAAATATGGGAAGATTGGTTGTTTTTTGCGTCTGTTATAACCTTGTCGAGCAAACGGATGCCTGTTTCCAGCGTGCGCAGAAAAGCCTCTTCTTCTTCCTTAATAACACGTTCGATAAGTGTTTGCTGATGGAGAAGTTCCGGATAGGCGTCGCCCATATTCTCTGTTAATGTAGGAATAAGCTTGTACATAAATGCCGTCCGCCGGTTCATAAACGTATAGCCATAGCGCACGGCTCGCCGGAGAATACGGCGAATGACATAGCCTGCTTTGGCGTTGGACGGCAACTGTCCATCGGTGATGGCGAATGCGACGGTGCGAATATGGTCTGCAACAACACGCATGGCAACATCCTGTTTGGGGGCTTCGCCATAACGGCAGGCGCAGAGTTCGCCAATCTTTCCAATCAAAGGTTGAAACACATCGGTATCGTAATTCGACTGTCTCTTTTGCACCGCCATACAAAGCCGTTCAAACCCCATACCGGTATCAATCACTCTGTTCGGCAGAGGTTGCAACGAGCCGTCGGACGTACGGTTATATTGCATAAATACCAGATTCCATATCTCTATCACCTGCGGATGGTCGTGATTGACTAAAGAAGCGCCGTCCACCTGCTGCCGTTCAAGGTCGCTGCGCAGGTCAATATGAATTTCGGAACACGGTCCGCAGGGACCGGTGTCGCCCATTTCCCAGAAATTATCTTTTTTACTGCCATTCAGGATACGCGCCCTGTCAACATACTGTTCCCAGATGTCTGAGGCTTCATTGTCGCGTTCAAGTCCGTCAGAACCTTCAAAAACGGTTACGTAAAATCGCTCTTTGTCCAGTCCGAGAACGTCGGTCAGGTATTCCCATGCCCACGCTATTGCCTCCTGTTTAAAATAGTTCCCAAACGACCAGTTGCCCAGCATTTCAAACATTGTATGGTGATAGGTATCATGCCCCACCTCTTCCAAATCATTATGTTTGCCACTGACACGCAGACATTTCTGTGCATCCGCCACGCGGGGATACACAATTGGGTCATTGCCGAGAATAACATTTTTGAACTGATTCATACCGGCATTGGTGAACATCAGCGTAGGGTCATCTTTAATAACCATCGGCGCCGATGGAACAACGGTGTGATTTTTCGATGCGAAGAAATCTAAAAACGATTGGCGTATCTCTTTTGAAGTCATCATATTACGGAATTATAAAATAATGTAGCGCTATTTACATAAAAAACAGCGGCAAAAGTAGTAAAAAAATGGCTGTTTCGCTCTGTGTTAATGAAATGGTTAATTCTTTTTTTGAAGCGCTATGAAAAGAGTTGTCAGTTGTCAGTGTCACTGCCTGAAAGGCAGAATTTGCATAACCGCAGGTCATCGACCTGCGGTAGGGAAGTAAGCAGAGGCGCACTGCCTGAAAGGCAGGACTTCTTTAATCACTAGTCGCACCTTTCAGGTGCAGGTTCGTGGGGCGGCTTTTTCCGCAAACTGCGCTATCGCTTGTATGCGGTTATGCAAATTCTGCCTTTCAGGCAGTGCGCCCCTCGTTGCAAACGAGGGAGAGTGAGATTTTCGAATAGAGAAATCAGGGAATTTTCGGAAAGTTATTTGTATTTTTGCATTCCGCTTCCAATAAAAAAAAGATATGAATACGATTGATAAATTATTAAAAGAATGGTTGGCTGTGCAGCCTTTGAAACCGGAATTGCAAAGACGGATGAATCAGCAATTCATGTTTGACTTCAATTACAATTCCAATCATTTGGAAGGCAATACGCTGACTTACGGGCAAACCAAACTTCTACTCTTATTCGGCAGAGTGGAAGGCGAGGCATTATTTCGTGATTATGAGGAAATGAAAGCCCATAATGTCGGTTTGGAATTGATGAAACGCGAAGCGCGAGATAAGCAACGACCGCTTTCGGAGAATTTTATACGCGAACTGAACAATACCATTCTCGCCGGTGATTTCTACAAAACAAGCAGGGATGGAGAATATAGTTATAAAATCCATACAGGTGTTTACAAGACCCGCCCCAATTCGGTTATTACCCCATCGGGCGAAATGTTCGATTATGCATCGCCTGAAGAAACACCTGCGCTGATGAGCGATTTGGTTAATTGGTATCGCCATATCGACGCAGAAGTCGAACCTGCATTAACACCAATCGAACAAGCTGCATTGTTTCATTATCGTTATATTCGTATCCATCCGTTTGAAGATGGAAACGGCAGAATTGCCCGACTGATGATGAATTACATTCTTCTGCGAAACAACTATCCTATGATTGTGATTCCAACTACCGACCGCAACAATTACCTTGATTCTTTGGGAAAATGCGATAAAATCACCGGTACAATTCCCTATAATGGTGCAAATGCTACAATCGAACAGATTAAACCGTTTGTCGATTATATCAGATACTTTGTCGGAAAAAAACTGAGTTTGGTTATTTCTTTTGCAAAAGAAGAAATCAGGGAATTTTCGGAAAACGATGTCGTAGAGAAAATAACTGATAATCAAATATACAATGCGAAATTGAAAGAAGATGTCGTAGATAATGTCGTAGAAGATATTCCCGAAAACATAACTGCAAAACGACAAAAACTTATTCTCAATTTTATGAAAATGAATAATAAAGTTTCTGCAAAGGAAATAGCAGCAGTCTTAAAATTCAATACGAGAACGATTCAAAGAGATTTCCGGCAACTCCAAAACAGGGGCATTATTGAACGTGTAGGCGGTGACAGAAGCGGCTACTGGAGAATCATACAGAAATGAATACTCGGCAAAGCGTTATGCCGCCGGAAAATGTTACTTTTGCAGTCGAATAATTAAGTACATTTTAACTATGAAAATTACCTTTCCCGATGGCTCTGTGCGCGAGTTTGACAAAGGCGTTACCGCCTTGCAGATAGCCGAGAGCATTTCACAGCGTCTGGCAAGCGAGATATTTGTCGCCACCGTCAACGGCGAAGTGCACGACCTTGCCCGTCCAATCGAAGAGGATGCTACTCTTCAACTGCACAAATGGGAGGATGCCATCGCCCAACATACGTTCTGGCACTCGTCGGCACACCTCCTTGCCGAAGCTCTGACACAACTTTATCCCAACATCAAATTTGGTATCGGTCCTGCCATTGAAAATGGTTTCTATTATGATGTGGAACCGCCGCAAGGCGTTGTTATAAAGGATGCCGATTTGGAAAACATTGAGAAAAAGATGCTGGAACTGGCAGCAACAAAGGAGATTATTGTCCGTGAGGCTGTCTCCAAAGCTGAGGCGTTGCGTCTGTTCGAGAGTAAGGGCGAGCATCTGAAAACCGAATTGATAGCCGAACTCGAAGACGGTACAATAACACTCTATCATCAGGGGACGTTCACCGACCTGTGTCGCGGACCGCATTTGCCGGATACGGGCGCCATTAAAGCCGTGAAACTGTTAAGCATAGCCGGAGCCTATTGGCGTGGCGATGAAAAACGCCCGCAGTTGACGCGCATTTACGGTATTTCATTTCCCAAGAAAAAACTGTTGGACGATTACCTGCTTCTGCTCGAAGAGGCAAAGAAACGGGATCATCGCAAAATCGGCAAAGAGATGGAACTGTTTGCCTTTTCCGATACCGTTGGCAAGGGGTTGCCGCTGTGGTTGCCGAAAGGTACGGCGTTGAGATTGCGGCTGGAAGATTTGTTGAAGTCTATTCAAAAGCGATTCGGTTATCAACAGGTCATCACGCCGCATATTGGAAACAAACAACTGTATATCACCTCAGGACATTATGCCAAATATGGCAAGGATTCTTTCCAGCCCATTCATACGCCGGAAGAGGGCGAGGAGTATCTGCTCAAGCCGATGAATTGTCCTCATCACTGCGAAATCTACAAGGTGGCGCCGCGTTCTTACAAGGATTTGCCCCTGCGTCTGGCGGAATTTGGAACGGTCTATCGCTACGAGCAGAGCGGTGAGCTGCACGGCTTGACGCGCGTACGCTCTTTCACACAGGACGACGCGCACCTGTTCTGTCGTCCCGACCAGATAAAGGATGAATTTCTCAAGGTGATGGACATTATTTTTATCATCTTTAAGGCATTAAACTTTGAGAATTTTGAAGCGCAAATCTCTTTGCGGGATGTTAACGACCGCAATAAATATATCGGTTCCGACGAAAACTGGGAAAAGGCGGAGCAAGCCATCATTGAAGCCTGCAAAGAAAAGGGACTGACTACCCGCATAGAGCTGGGCGAAGCCGCTTTTTATGGTCCTAAACTGGATTTTATGGTCAGGGATGCACTTGGCAGACGCTGGCAGCTGGGCACGATACAGGTAGATTACAATTTGCCGGAACGTTTTGAACTGGAATATACCGGCGCCGACAATCAAAAACATCGTCCTGTGATGATTCACCGTGCGCCATTTGGCTCTATGGAGCGTTTTGTGGCGGTATTGATAGAGCATACGGCGGGTAAATTTCCGCTCTGGCTTACTCCTGAACAGGCGGTGGTGATACCTGTTTCCGAAAAATTTAACGACTACGCTCAACAGGTGGCAACTCGCCTCAATATTCTTGATGTGCGTGCCATCGGCGATTTCCGCAATGAAAAGGTCGGAAGAAAGATTCGCGACAACGAACTGAAACGTATCCCTTTTTTGCTTATTGTCGGTGAAAAAGAGGTGGAAGAAGGGACGGTGTCGGTCAGAAAACAGGGCGAAGGCGATCAGGGGACGCTCTCTGTGGACAGGTTTGCTGAGATGATTCACTCAGAAGTAAAAGCACAGATGCAGATTGATGTCTGATTAATGAAAAATATTCTTTTAGTTATTAGAGTTTAGAGTTTAGAGTGTAGTTTTTTTAGAGTGTAGAGTGTAGAGTGTAGAGTTTAGAGTGTAGTTTTTTGCCCGTTAGGGCATAAATATCAATAGAAAAACAGAACACAGATGACACAGATTTAACAGATAAACGCCAGATTTCTATCTGTGAAAATCGTGTCTAATCTGCGTTATCAGTGTTCAAAAGTAAAAAATAGAACACAGATGACACGAAACAACCCTCGGCGTAGCCAATCTACTATTCACTGAAAACTGAAAAACTACACTCTACACTCTAAAAACTAAAAAAAGGCGTACCTTTGTCGGCGAAACTCATAACACATAACATTTTTAATCTGTTACTATGGAAAAAAAAGGCGCCGTACTGCTCATCTTTACGGGAGGAACTGTCAGTATGGGCGAAGACCCCGACACGCAAGCGCTTGTTCCGCTTGACAGTACGCAGGTGCTTGGCTTTATCCCCGAACTCGAAATGCTGAATGTAACCATCTCATCCGTGTCATTTGACCCACTGATTGATTCTTCCGACGTCATGCCGGACACGTGGATACGCATAGCCAACCTTATTAAAAAACATTATACACAGTTCGACGGCTTTGTGGTGTTGCACGGAACGGATACAATGGCTTATTCTGCCTCTGCGTTGAGTTTTATGCTTGAACATCTTACCAAACCCGTTATCTTTACAGGCTCGCAATTGCCTGTGGGGGTGTTGCGTAGCGATGCCAAAGAAAACCTGATTACGGCAATAGAGATTGCCGCCGCACAAACGGCAAACGGACACGCTCGCGTACCGGAAGTATGTCTCTATTTTGAAGACCAGTTAATGCGCGGCAACCGTACTACTAAGCGCAATACGGAAGAGTTCGATGCTTTCGCTTCGTTCAACTATCCCGAACTGGCAAAAAGCGGCGTACATATTCGTTATTTTCCTGCCAATTGTCATTACGAACCGGTAAATCAACCGCTGATTTTGCATACCGGTCTTGACCCCAATATTGCCATACTCAAGATTTTCCCCGGCATATCGGAGAAAACGGTGGCTGCTCTGCTCCATACGGACGGACTGAAAGGCGTTGTGCTTGAGAGCTTCGGCGCAGGAAATGCCCCCAGTTGCGATTGGCTTTATAAACAGCTGAAAATGGCAGATGAACGCGGTATCGTAACGGTAAATGTGTCGCAATGCAGGGCAGGGGCGGTGGAAATGGGACGTTATCAAACAAGCATTAATCTGCTGAAGGCTGGCGTGGTAAGCGGATACGATATGACCGTAGAAGCCGCCATTACCAAACTGATGTATCTGTTCGGGACATTCTCCGATACCAAAGAAATAAAACGGCAACTTGCCATCTCCCTGCGTGGCGAAATGACCGTATAACAGGCTATTTGTACACTAAAAAATATCAAAACAATTATGCGAAATTGGCGTATCTTTGTTTACTTTTCCTATTCGCAGCGCATTGCCGTTGTGGCGCTTCTGGTGATGATTGTAGCGGCAATTGGCGTATCACAAATGGCTGAACGTTTTGTCTCGCCGCCGCCGATAGACAACGATTCGCTGTTTATTGCCGAATTGCACCGGTTTGAGCAGTCTCTGCAAGCCCTTCCCCGTCGCACATATCAGCCGTTTGTCCCGGGCGATGACCACTATCTTGCTCCGGCTACGCCCGCCGGAGAGCTTTTCGCTTTCAACCCCAATACGCTTGATTCCGCCGGATTCGTCAAACTCGGATTAAAGCCCTTTATAGCAAGAAACATTTGTAAGTTTCGTTTAAGTGGCAAGGTGTTTCACTCCGCCGATGACTTTGCCTCCGTTTACGGACTTCGTCCAAACGATTTTGACCGCTTGCGTCCATACATCAGCATTGATGAAGCCCACGCTGCCAAACTTGATTCGACAAATAACTTTAAGAATAAAAAGAATGATAACAAGAAGCGCGTGCCGGAGGTGTTGCATATCGAACTGAATACCGCCGACACAGCCACTTTGAAACAACTGCCGGGCATTGGCAAGTTTTATGCCGAACTCATTGTGTCATACAGACGCAAATTAGGCGGCTACTCAACGCCCGAACAGTTACTCGAAATAAAAAGAATTTCTCCGGAGACTTATCAGCATATTCTGCCCGGTCTATACGTTGATACCACGCAAATTGTGCGTATTCCCGTTAATACGGCATCCATAGAAAGAATGGAGCGACACCCGTATATCGCCTTTACACAGGCTCAAGCCATATACGCATTGCGCTCAAAAAAAGGTGTCCTTAACGCCATTGTTGATTTGAACGATCTGAAAGAATTTACGCCCACACAGTTGCAAAAACTCTCGCCCTATCTTGATTTCGCCATACCTGAATCCAAATCCGGTAACAGAAGAAAAAGAGAGAACAGACAATGATTAGCGCTTATGTATCCGGTAAATTTTAAGAACGAGAGTTTTAAATAAAAAGCCCCCGTTTCCGGAGGCTTTTTGTTTGTTTTGGCGGTCGCTTTTATTCTGAGATGCAGCGCACAGAGAAGCCGTACGACCGATCGCCGTTGGTGTCCGTGTGCTGGGCAACGCTGTTGAAGCCCATGTTGCGACTGTTACTTCCGTAAGCGGAAGAGCACCAGTAGTAGCCGCCGTAGCCACGGTTGAGCACCGAGCCATCGTCGTAGCGCCGGAGGCCGGCAGCGGGCAAAACGAGCGCATCGCCGATTTTAAGGCCGGTAGAGTAGTTAGTGGCACTATTTGTCCATCCGCTTTGAGTACCGGCAACCCAGCTGCTACCGCCGTTATTGGTACGATAAAGCGTATTACTGCTCAATACGTTATCCCAGTCAGTTTTGCTTGGAACCTTCCATCCGGGAGGACAGGGATTGTCGGTCAGCCAGTTAATGTCACTTGTGATGGGAGGCACTGTAATAGTATCCCAGTTTGGTACAGACAAATCGTACGCCGAGGTTTGATCTTGCGCCTGTGTCAGTGCCAGGCGATTCACGCCCCATTTGTATTTTGCCCCGTGAATCTCCGCCGCAGGCGTAAACGGGTCTGCCGCTTCATTAGCACCGAGATTGTGACACATGAATTCCTTCCATACATCCGGGCTTTTAGATATATACGCCCCGCAACATGCACAATCCTGAAGCGAAATGTTCAGTTCAAGCGT
>JAISXJ010000082.1 GCA_031270565.1 Prevotellaceae bacterium | reverse complement strand
CCAAATACAAGTTATGGCGAGGATTATGCTTTAGGGCTTTATTTCAGTCGGAGCTACCGGATTGGGCGTATTTTCAGCTCTGTTTATCTTTGCCGCAGGTGGGAAGACAATTCCGATGCTGCCCTTGACATCATCAAGACCAACGCCAACAATGCCTACAAGGACAAGTTGCGCACCCTCGAACTGCAAGCAAGAAAACGCGGTTAAATCTTTTTTGAGATGCAGTGAAAAGAATTAGCCGTACCAAGCCAACCGGCAAATGAAAAAAAAATTATAAGTTTACGACAAAATATCAGCCACAGTGCACGTCTTTAACCCGCAGTTTATAATGTATAATTGAACGTTTCCCCTATGAGTATTGCTATTGTCATATTAAATTATAACGGCAGGCATTTTCTTGAAAAATTCTTGCCGGATGTCATACGCCGTTCGCCCGGGACGGAGATTGTTGTTGCCGATAACGGCTCGTCGGATGGCTCGCTTGCCTATTTACACACGCTGGATAAGGTGCGTGTTATCACTTTTGAGAAGAACTATGGTTTTGCCGACGGTTACAATCGCGCCTTAAAACAGATTAGCGCCACCTATTATATCCTGCTTAATTCCGATGTGGCAGTGGCGGACGGCTGGCTTAAGCCGTTACGTACCTATATGAATGAACATCCTCACGTAGCAGCCTGTCAACCGAAAGTGCGCAGCTATCATGCGCCTGACAAGTTTGAACATGCAGGTGCGGCAGGCGGTTACATCGACCGGTATGGCTATCCGTTTTGTCGCGGACGGGTCTTTGGCACAGTGGAGACCGACCACGGACAGTACGATGACACGGCTTCCATATTCTGGGCAACAGGCGCGTGTTTAATGATTCGTTCCGACTGTTTTTGGCAGGCAGGCGGGTTTGACGGACGTTTTTTTGCACACATGGAAGAGATAGACCTGTGCTGGCGTCTCAAAGCACGCGGACATACCATCGTCTGTGTGCCGCAAAGCGTTATCTATCACATAGGTGGCGGAACGTTACGCACGGAAAGTGCGCATAAAACCTTTCTGAATTTCCGAAATAACTGGCTGTTACTCTTTAAAAATCTTTCGCCGGAGGCTTTCAAAGCCGTTGCAATGCGTCGTCGATTGCTTGACTGGGGTGCGGCATGTCATTTTCTGTTCACTTTCAGACCACAGAATGCCTTACAGGTGTTTTGTGCGCATCGTGCTTTCCGCCGTATGAAACCTGATTTTCTTCCCGACCGTCAGGCTAATATGCAGGCAGCAAGCGCCGTGCACCCGGAGGGAATATTTGACGGACTTTTACCGAAATCTTATTATCTCGACAAAAAGAAAACCTTTTCAATGCTCAAGGACAGCATCACAAACGCCTCTCCGGAACTGCCTGCTTCACTCAATTCAGACCATTGATTATGAACGATTATATCATCACTTCCGATTATGTTCCCGCAGGCGACCAGCCGGAGGCTATCAGACAACTTACCGAGGGAATAAGGCAGGGGCGTAAACATCAAACCCTTCTGGGCGTAACCGGATCGGGTAAAACATTCACTATGGCTAATGTTATTGCCAATATCAACCGTCCGGCGCTTATTTTAAGTCATAACAAAACCCTTGCGGCACAGTTATACAGCGAATTTAAAAACTTTTTTCCGCATAATGCCGTCGAATATTTTGTCTCGTACTACGATTACTACCAGCCGGAGGCGTATTTGCCCGTTTCCGATACCTACATTGAAAAGGATATGAGTATTAATCAGCGGCTGGAAAAACTGCGTCTTTCCGCTACCTCTTCGCTGCTGTCGGGACGCAGTGATGTGGTGGTTATCTCCTCCGTATCGTGTATGTACGGAATAGGTAATCCCGACATGTTCGCTCAAAACAAAATCAGCATCAAAAGGGGACAGTCTGTCGTGCGCGATGTTTTCCTCAGGCAATTGGTTAAAGGGCTGTACACCCGCAATGATTTGGAATTAAGGCACGGAAATTTCCGTGTAAAGGGCGATACGGTTGACGTTTTTCTCGCTTATACTGATTATATTATTCGTGTCATTTTCTGGGGAGATGAAGTGGATGCCATCGAAATGACAGACCCCGCAAACGGAAGTCTTATCACTGCGCTGGAGATGATTAATATTTATCCGGCTAATATTTTTGTTACCAATAAGGAACATCTTGATGCTGCCATTGACACGATTGCCATTGACCTCGGCAAACAGGTAAACACATTCAAACAGCTTGGCAAGGAGCGTGAAGCCAAACGTTTATACGAGCGCGTTACCTACGATTTGGAAATGCTTCGGGAAATGGATTACTGTTCTGGTATAGAGAATTATTCCCGCTATTTAGACGGTCGGTTGCCGGGAAGCCGTCCGTTTTGTTTGCTGGATTATTTTCCGAAAGATTATCTTCTGTTTATTGATGAAAGCCACGTTACGCTTCCACAAATGCATGCCATGTTCGGCGGAGATGCTGCACGGAAAAAGAATCTTATTGAATATGGTTTTCGTCTGCCGTCTGCCGCCGACAATCGTCCCCTGCAATTTGAAGAATTTGAAAAACTGATTAATCAAGCAATCTATGTGAGCGCCACGCCGACCGATTACGAGACAGAAAAGAGTGAAGGCATCATCGTTGAGCAGGTGGTGCGTCCCACGGGACTGCTGGAACCGGTACTGGAGGTGCGCCCAAGCCTGCATCAGATAGACGACTTGATGGAAGAGATTGTGCAGCGCAGAGAACACGATGAACGGACGCTTGTTACAACGCTTACCAAACGGATGGCGGAAGAGTTGAATAACTACCTGCAAAAAATGGATATTCGCAGCGCCTACATTCATTCCGACGTTGAAACGCTTGACCGTATCCGGATTATGGACGATCTGCGTAACGGTGTTTTTGATGTCCTGATTGGCGTAAATCTTTTGCGGGAAGGACTGGACTTGCCGCAGGTCTCTCTGGTAGCCATAATTGATGCCGATAAGGAGGGATTTCTGCGCAACTACCGCTCTCTGACGCAGACAGCAGGGCGTGCCGCACGGCATCTGAACGGCAAGGTGATTATGTATGCCGACAAAATAACATCCAGCATGCAACAGACGATTGACGAGACTGCCCGTCGCCGTAACAAACAGTTGCAGTATAATGAGGCGCATCATCTTACGCCGCAGGCTGTGAAAGCACGTTTGCAGTCGGCATTTGGCAACCTGAACAGCGATGTGTCCATTTATGTTGAGCCGGAGATGACGCAGCCGGCGCTTGACCCGGTTATGCGGGACATGTCTCCTGAAGGCTTGCAACGCGCGCTTGATTATGCCCGTGCCATGCTGAAAGAGTCTGCCGCGAAGCTCGAATACCTTGATGCTGCCCGTTGGCGTGATGAAATTCAAATGCTTGAAAAATTAGCGGCAAATCAATAAAGTTGTCAGTTGTCAGTGAATAACGAATAGTGAATAGTGAATAATGTCACTGCCTGAATTGAAAAATCGGCGAAGCCAAAGGCAGTCTGGGAAGCCGTTTTTTTGCCCGTTAGGGCATAAATATCAATAGAAAAACGGCTTTAAACAGGCGTTTTTGTCCGTCAGGACATATACCGTTAATGTCCTACGGACAATTCGGGCAGATAAAAATGGTTTTTTCTATTGATATATTAGCCGTAAACGGCTAATAACTACACTCTAAATTCTACACTCTACACTCTACACTCTACACTCTAAACTCTAAAAAAATATTATTCACTATTCGTTATTCACTATTCACTAAAAAAGGTTTATCTTTGCCCCATTCTTAGACATATAAACCCTAAAAACTGACAACTAAAAATTATGTTTGCACCATATACACATATAACGGCAACTTTCCGAAATAGTCGGGAGGGTTGCCGCTATCTGTTTAATAACACAGAGTTACACGGAGAACTCACAGAGAGACACAGAGAAATAAAAGCAAAACAACTTATATCAATTTTATTTATTACTAACTTGCTTCCCGTTATCACGCCTTTCTCCCCTCTCTTTTGGAGAGGGGCGGGGGGGTGAGGTCGGGGGCTTAACCCTTTTATTATTATGAAAACAAATTACAGATTTCTTGTATTAGCGCTCGTCCTTTGCGGCATAAGCGCAGGCGCAAATGCGCAAACATTTACCGACAACTATATCAGCTATTATGAAGTTACTTCTACTTCGCCAAATGAAGTAAAGGTGGCTGTGCACTATGGTTCAGGGGCGGTAGTAATACCAGCTTCGGTTATGTACAACAGCGATACTTATGCTG
>JAISXJ010000143.1 GCA_031270565.1 Prevotellaceae bacterium | reverse complement strand
GCTGTTCAAATCCAGAATAGCGCCTGCCTTAGGTGCATCGCTACCGCCAATAGTTACCTGCGCTGCAGTATAATTGGCGACGTTAAAAAATGCTGCTGCTGTAAATGCAGCGAAAAGAATTGTTTTTTGTTTCATAAAATAAAGAATTAAGAGCCTCCGACCTCACCCCCAGCCCCTCTCCAAAAGAGAGGGGAGAACGGCGTGCTAATGGGAAGCAGGTTAGTAATAAATAAAATTGATATAAGTTGTTTTGCTTTTATTTCTCTGTGTCTCTCTGTGAGTTCTCCGTGTAACTCTGTGTTATAAAACAGACAGCGGCAACCCTCCAGAAGATTCCGGAAGATTGCCGTTACAGATATATATGGCAAGGCAACGCAAAGAAACTTCGCGTTGTTAAGTGTAAATCGAAAAGTCTTTAATAAATGATAAACCCTTGAATACAAGGAGTTAAGGCAAATGCGGGGGGGGGCTTTTGTAACGAGCTTACTTTTAGACGATTGAACCGTCTAAACGAAAAAAATGGTAAATGTAGAATACCGGATAAAAGCATAGTCCTGATTTGATTTTAGTTGTTTATAAGAACGGGGCAAAGATACGTCTTTTTTAGTGAATAGTGAATAATGTTTTTTTAGTTTAGAGAGTTTAGAGAGTTCGTGTATTTGTGGCTAAATTACTTTTGAGACAGCCCTATTTTTCACAGGATTAACAGGATGCTCAAGATAATGATTTTTGCATTATTCACTAAAAACTACACTCTACTAACTAAAAACTAAAAAAAGTAGTATCTTTGCCGCTGTTTAAAGCATTTTACTTATGGAATTTTCAGAACAGGAACTCTTCAGACGGCAAAGTTTGGAACAGATGCGGCAAATGGGCATTGACCCCTATCCTGCTGCAGAATATCCAACCAACACTTTTTCTGTTGACATCAAAAATCAGTTTTCCGACGACGCACCGGCACGTGAAGTGTGCATTGCAGGGCGAATTATGAGTCGGCGCATTATGGGAAAAGCCTCTTTTGTGGAATTGCAGGATTCCAAAGGACGGATTCAACTCTATGTCAGTCGCGATGACATTAACACCGAACAACAGCCTGAGATGTATAACACCATATTCAAGAAACTGTTGGATATTGGGGATTTTATTGGCGTCAAAGGCTTTGTTTTTCGTACGCAAATGGGCGAAATCAGCGTTCACGTAAAGGAACTGACGGTCTTGTGCAAGGCTTTGCGTCCGCTACCGATTGTGAAATATAAGGACGGTGTCGCTTATGACAAATTCGATGACCCTGAATTGCGTTTCCGACAGCGGTACGTCGATTTGGTGGTAAACGAAAATGTGAAAAATATCTTTACAAAGCGTACGATGGTCTATCAGTCCATGCGCAATTTCTTCAACGCACAGAATTATATTGAGGTGGAAACGCCTATTTTGCAATCCATTCCGGGCGGGGCGTCGGCGCGACCGTTTATCACCCACCACAATGCGCTGGATATAGACCTCTACCTGCGCATCGCAAATGAACTGTACCTCAAACGACTGATTGTCGGGGGATTTGAAGGTGTGTACGAATTTTCCAAAAATTTCCGCAACGAAGGGATGGACAGAATGCACAATCCCGAATTTACCTGCATGGAAATCTACGTTGCCTACAAGGATTACAACTGGATGATGCATCTCACCGAAAAGATGATTGAAACAATCTGTCTGGACGTGAACGGCGCCACCGAATTGACAATAGGAGAGCAGACTGTCAGTTTCAAAACGCCCTTTAAGCGGATTACGATGATTGATTCCATTAAGGAATTTACCGGTATCGACATCACGGGAATGGACGAAACGCAGTTGCGCGATGCCTGTCGTACGCTTCATATTGAGGTGGATAATACGATGGGCAAAGGTAAACTGATTGACGCTATTTTTGGAGAAAAGTGTGAACATCAGTATATTCAGCCCACTTTTATTACGGATTATCCGTTGGAAATGAGTCCGCTGTGCAAACGGCACCGTCATCATTCCGAACTCACCGAACGGTTTGAGTTGATGGTAAACGGCAAGGAATTAGCCAATGCCTACTCTGAGTTGAACGACCCTATTGACCAGTTGGAACGTTTTCAGGAGCAGTTGCGGCTGAGCGAAAAGGGCGATGACGAGGCGATGTTTATTGATTTGGATTTTATACGCGCTCTGGAATACGGTATGCCGCCCACATCGGGGATGGGCATTGGTATGGATCGTCTGGTGATGCTGATGACCGGACAAACAGCCATTCAGGAGGTACTTTTGTTTCCGCAGATGAAGCCAAAAAATCTCTAAGGAGTTATCCGAGAAATAAATGTACGGTTTATTTTGGACAATTTCCGAATGTTGTCCAAATATGCCGCCTAATCGCTGTGTATCCGGATTGCATTACTGTTTTTATACCCCGTTTTAACAAACGAAAGAATCAGAATAACACAAAAAAATGGCAATATTAAATATCCTTCATTCAAAAGAAATCCCTTTTTGACGGTTCAATCGTCTAAAAGTAAGTTCGTTACAAACCCCCCCCCCCCGATTTCTACTTAACTCCTTGTATTCAAGGGATTATCATTTATTAAAAACTTTTCGGTTTACGCTTAACAGCGCGAAGTTTCTTTGCGTTTCCTTGCCATATACAACTGTAACGGCAACCTTCCAAAATGGTCGGGAGGGTTGCCGCTGTGTTTTATTGCGCCCTTTGCGAAAAACTGAAAACTGATAACTCAATTTAAAATGTGTTTATTATGAAAACTAACCTTTTTCTTTTCGTAGCTCTCGTGGCAGCATTGGTAGGCATTGTATTCTATTTCTATGGTGTAAGTATGTACAAGCAAAATAAAAAACTTCGCAAAGAAGACCATCCTGAATCTAAAACCGCGAAAACGGCGTCAAAATCGTCGCGAGAGGCGCATTGATGAAAGTCATAAAAAAGCCAAAGGCAACCGGTTTTTATGTCCGATTGCCTTTAGCTGTTCCGAGAGACGCGGAGGAGATTATGCTGTTTTTCTGATAATCTCTGCGCCTATACCCATCGCCTTTTCATTGGCAGGCAACAGTTTATGATGCCGCTCAGGAAGCGATTTTTTCAATCCAAGCATCACCTTGTCAATGGCAACCATCGGGTCAATCTTGAGCAAGCCGCCAAGCACAATCATATTGAATGTCTTTTGAGCGCCCATTTCGCTGGCTTTGTCGGTGGCGTCAATGCAATAAACATTGATGTCGGTGCGGGTCGGTTTGCGTGTCATACCATTGCTGTCATAGATGAGCACGCCCCCCGGCTTCACACGCGGTTCAAACTTATCCATCGACGGCTGGTTCAGCACCACCGCAATGTCATAAACCTGAAGCATCGGTGCAGAAATGCGCTGGTCACTCAAGATAACGGTAACGTTAGCTGTTCCTCCCCGTTGTTCAGGACCGTAGGCAGGCATCCAGGTAACCTCCTTGCCCTCCAGTAAGCCCGCATAAGCCAATATCTTTCCCATTGACAGGACGCCCTGTCCGCCGAAACCGGCTATAATAATTTCTTTTTTCATCGTGTTTTTTTATTAATGGTTATAAGATTAGCGATCTTTCAGGTCTCCAAGCGGGTAGAGAGGAAACATATTCTCTTCCATCCAAAGGTTCGACTGATGTGGCGTCATTTTCCATCCAGAATTACAGGTGGAAACAATCTCCACAACCGACGTTCCTTTTTTGGCTATCACATTCTCAAAGGCTTTTTGGATTGCCCTTTTGGCTTTGCGCACAGCAGCCAACTTGTGCACACTCTGACGTGTTACATAGCAGGTGCCGTCCAGTTCGGCTAACAAATTGCTGATACGAATGGGATAACCGTTCAAATGCGGCTCCCGTCCTGTGGGGCAGGTAGCGGTTTTCATTCCCACGAGTGTTGTTGGCGCCATTTGCCCGCCTGTCATACCGTAGATAGCGTTGTTGATAAAGAAAATGGCAATATTCTCACCGCGATTGCAGGCGTGAATGGTCTCCGCCGTGCCAATGGCAGCCAAATCTCCGTCTCCCTGATAGGTGAACACCACATTTTCCGGCAACAACCGGTTGATAGCCGTTGCCAGCGCCGGAGCGCGACCGTGAGCGGCTTCCTGCCAGTCGATGTTAAGGTAGTTGTAGGCAAACACGGCACAGCCAACAGGCGCTACGCCGACAGTTTTGTTCTGAATCCCCATCTCCTCTATTACCTCGGCGATGAGTTTGTGCACCACACCATGACTACATCCGGGACAGTAGTGCATCACATTATCCGTTAATATGCTGGTTTTGTCATAAACCAGATTTGCGGGGTTAATTATCTCTTTTGTTGTCATAAGGCATTATTTTTTAATGAGTTTTTGTTGGGTTACATCCCAGATTTCTTCCGATGAAGGCACGCTGCCTCCTGTTCTGCCGTGAAATTCCACCGGCACACAGCCATTCACCGCCAAACGAACATCCTCTACCATTTGACCGGCACTCAGCTCAACCACCATAAAGCCCTTGACACGTTTGGCTAAACGTTCAATCTCTTTTGTCGGGAAGGGCCAAAGCGTAATCGGACGCAATACGCCAACTTTCACACCGTTGCGTCGCGCCATCTCCATAGCATCGCCGCACAAGCGAGCGCTTGACCCGAATGCCACGTACACATAATCGGCATCATCACAGTTAATGGCTTCAAAGAGCGTTTCGTTTTCCTCGATTTGCCTGTATTTAGCTTGCAGACGACGGTTAGTTGCTTCCATAACATCCGCTTCAAGAGCCAAAGAGGTGATGACGTTGTATGTACGGTCATCGGTTTTACCCATTGTGCCCCAGGGACATTCTTTACGCACTTCCTCATTCGTACGGCGAGGCTGGAAAGGCGGCAATATCACTTTCTCCATCATCTGTCCGATGATACCGTCTGAGAGTATCAGTGCCGGATTACGGTATTTGAATGCCAGTTCAAAAGCCTTACCCACAAAATCCGCCATCTCCTGTACACTCGAAGGCGCTAAGGTAATCAGTTTATAATCGCCATGCCCGCCTCCTTTGACCGACTGAAAATAGTCTGCCTGACTTGGTTGAATGGTACCCAGTCCGGGACCGCCACGCATCACATTTACCAGCAGGCACGGTAACTCCGCTCCTGCCAGATAAGAAATGCCTTCCTGCTTCAGGCTCATACCCGGACTTGAGGAGGAGGTCATTACCCGTTTCCCACAGCCTGCTCCTCCATAAACCATGTTGATGGCTGCCACCTCACTCTCGGCTTGCAGAACTACCATACCGGTAGTGTTCCAAGGAGCTTCGTCCATCAATGTCTCCATAACCTCCGACTGCGGCGTAATGGGATAGCCAAAATAGCCATCGCAGCCATAACGAATAGCGGCGTGAGCGATAGCCTCATTGCCTTTCATTAATTTTACTTCTTCCATTTGTAGTATTAGTTTAATTTAGTCTATACGTACTTTATAAACAGTAACGCACGCATCGGGACAAACATACCCGCATGCGGCGCAACCAATACAGGCATCATCATTTACCATTTCGGAGTAATGATACCCTTTCGTGTTTACTTTGGGCGACATGCCCAGAACATCAGACGGACAAGCCTCTACACAAAGCTCGCATCCTTTGCAGCGTTCGGAATCAATGACTACTGCTCCCTTAATTTTTGCCATAGCTTTAAAGTTAAAATGTTTTGTTGAATTTGAAATGTTTTATGTGTGTTATTAATTAATTTGCCATGTTATGTCTGTCGAAAAGCCTTTTCCCATCCAAGTCAATTGACGGAATATAAGGATTAATGACAGTTTGGGGGCGTATTATCCCCAAACATTTTTACGGATATGCAAATGTAGGCATTTTTTAGGGAATAAACAGGCTTTAATATGATTAAAAAAAACGGAAATAGATACGCGCCTGTCGTTTTAATAATAACTTTTCTGCTTCGTAGCAGATTGCAATGCCTGTTTAAGACGCGACAGAGATGAGTTTTGACCCTGTCTCCGGCGCATCCATTAAAAACATTTGGGAATTTCTAAAAAATGCTTTTTCTGCGTTACGCTCTTTCGGTAAAATGCTCATTTACGTTAAGTAAACTCCGCTTTTACCTCAATCGCAAGCCTTGAAAAATCTAATTTTTAGAAGCCCCCATTTGCTAATCCAGTTTGTGTATCACTAATCCCGACCGCAATTTAGGCTCAAACCACGTGGTTTTGGGTGGCATAATATTTCCTGTATCGGCAATGTCAATGAGCTGTTTCATTGACACGGGATAAAGCGCCAGCGCCACCTGCATTTCGCCACTGTCAACTCTGCGCTTCAATTCTTCCAAACCACGAATACCGCCTACAAAGTCAATGCGTTTGTCGGAACGCAAATCCTTGATGCCAAGTATATCATTCAGAATTAGATTGGAAGAGATGGTAACGTCAAGCACGCCAATGGGGTCGTTGTCGTCGTATGTACCGGCTTTGGCAGTGAGAGAATACCATTGTCCACTCAGATAGAGGCTGAAGTTATGTAACTTTTCGGGACGGTAGATTTCAGCGCCCTTACATTCTACGATGAAATGTTTTTCCAGTTTTTGCAGAAACGCTTCGTCGGTTAAACCATTCAAGTCTTTTACCACACGATTGTAGTCAATGATAGTAAGCTGATTGTCGGGGAAACAAACCGCCAGAAAATAGTTGTATTCTTCATTTCCCTGATGGTTGGGATTTTGTCGCCGCTTTTCATCCCCCACTAAGGCGGCGGCAGCGCTTCGATGATGACCGTCGGCAATGTAGAGTGCAGGCATTGCTGCAAACAGTTCGGTGATGCGCCGGATAACATTTTCATCGTCTATTATCCAAAAATGATGACCGAAACCGTCGGCTGAGGTAAAATCATATTCCGGCACGCCGTCCGTAACTTTCTTGACGATGGCATCTATTTCTTCCTGATGCGGATAGGCAAAAAAGACCGGCTCGATGTTGGCGTTGTTCACCCGCACGTGTTTCATACGGTCTTCTTCCTTGTCGCGGCGGGTCAATTCGTGCTTTTTAATTCGCCCGCTCATATAGTCTTCTACAGAGGCAGCGACACACAAGCCATACTGCGTCCGTCCGTTCATAGTTTGGGCATAGACATAATAACGCTCTGTGCTGTCCTGCACCAACCAACCGTTTTTTTGAAAAAGGTGAAAATTCTCAGCTGCTTTTTGATACACTTTTTCGTCGTGCTCATCCGTGCCGACGGGAAAATCTATTTCCGGCTTAATGATGTGATAGAGGGATTTATCGTTCCCCTTTGCCTCTGTGCGAGCCTCTTCGGAGTTTAATACATCATAAGGACGTGAAGCCACTTGCTCCACCAGATGTTTGGGCGGTCGTACGCCCGTGAATGGTTTTATTGTTGCCATAAAAATTTAATACACAGTATTTCCAAGGTTAAATGATTGTTCTAAAACGCTGCAAAGGTAATACTTTTTTTTAGTTATTAGAGTGTAGTTAGTAGTGAATAACGAATAATGAATAGTGAATAGTGACATAGTGAATAATAATTATCCTGTTGTGCAATTAGAAAACGATAAAAAGTCCTGTCTTTGGCTTCGCCGATTGTCTGAAAGACAACATCTTCATAACCGCAGGTCAGCGACCTGCGGCACAAGCACGCAAAAATATTTTTTATTAAAAACTACACTCTAATAACTACACTCTAAACTCTAAAAAAAAAT